>NZ_JBIDAJ010000007.1:0-180865 GCF_043202395.1 Streptomyces sp. NPDC048197 | reverse complement strand
GTCCAGTGGTACGGACACGCAGACGGTGACGCAGGCGGCGACGACCACTTCGGTGACGACGTCTCCGGATCCGTCGGTGTTCGGTGAGTCGGTGACTTTGACGGCCACGGTGGCTCCGGTGTCGCCGGGTGCGGGGACGCCCACCGGCACGGTGACGTTCGTCGTCTCCGGTGGCCCGACCCTGACCGGCACCCTCTCCGGTGGCACGGCGAGTGTCACTACCAGTGCCATTCCGGTCGGGACCAGCAACGTCACGGCGACGTACAGCGGTGACGGCAACTTCACCGGGTCCAGTGGTACGGACACGCAGACGGTGACGCAGGCGGCGACGACCACTTCGGTGACGACGTCTCCGGATCCGTCGGTGTTCGGTGAGTCGGTGACCCTGACGGCCACGGTGGCGCCGGTGTCGCCGGGTGCGGGTACTCCCACCGGCACGGTGACGTTCGTCGTCTCCGGTGGTCCGACGCTGACCGGTACGCTCTCGGGCGGCACGGCGAGTGTCACTACCAGTGCCATTCCGGTCGGGACCAGCAACGTCACGGCGACGTACAGCGGCGACGGCAACTTCACCGGCTCGGTCGGGTCGGACACGCAGACGGTGACCCAGGCATCGACGACCACGACGGTGACGACGTCTCCGGACCCGTCCGTGGTCGGGCAGACGGTGACCTTCACGGCCACCGTTGCTCCGGTGTCGCCGGGCGCGGGCACTCCCACCGGGACGGTCACGTTCGTCGCCACCGACGGTGATACGACCGTGACCCTGACCGGGACGCTGAGCGGCGGCGCGGTCAGTGTCAGCACCAACGGGCTTGCCACGGCCGGGACTTACTCCGTCACGGCGACGTACAGCGGTGACGGTGACTTCACCGGCTCCAGCGGCAACGACACCCAGACGGTCACCCTGGCCTCGACCACCACCTCGGTCACCACGGCCCCCGATCCGTCGGTGTTCGGCGAGTCGGTGACCTTGACGGCCACGGTTGCGCCGGTGTCGCCGGGCACGGGTACTCCCACCGGCACGGTGACGTTCGTGGTCACCGGTGGTCCGACGCTGACCGGGACGCTCTCGGGCGGTACGGCGAGCGTCAGCACGAGTGCCATCCCGGTCGGTACGCACACCGTCACGGCGACCTACAGCGGCGACAGCGGCTTCACCGGCTCCGTCGGGTCGGACACCCAGACGGTCGCTCCGGCCCTGACCACCACGACGGTGACGACGTCTCCCGACCCGTCCGTGGTCGGGCAGACGGTGACCTTCACGGCCACCGTTGCTCCGGTGTCGCCGGGCGCCGGGACCCCCACCGGGACGGTCACGTTCCTCGCCACCGACGGTGTCACGACCGTGAGCCTGACCGGGACACTGAGCGGCGGCACGGCCAGTGTCAGCACCAACGGACTGGTGACGGCCGGGACTTACGCCGTCACGGCGACGTATGCCGGTGACGGGAACTTCCTCGGCTCGGTCGGGGCGACCACCCAGACGGTGACCCAGGCGGCGACGACCACGTCGGTCACGACGTCTCCGGACCCGTCGGTGCCGGGTGAGTCGGTGACCTTGACGGCCACCGTCGCTCCGGTGTCGCCGGGCGCGGGCACCCCGACCGGCACGGTGACCTTCGTGGTCGCCGGTGGCCCGACGCTGACGGCGACGCTCTCGGGCGGTACGGCGAGCGTCAGCACGAGTGCCATCCCGGTCGGTACGCACACCGTCACGGCGACCTACAGCGGTGACGCCAACTACACGGCCTCCAGCGGCACCGACACGCAGACCGTGGTCCAGGCGTCCACGACGACCACCGTCACCTCCGTGCCCGACCCCTCGGTCTTCGGGCAGCTGGTGGTCTTCACCGCGAACGTCGCCGTCAACTCGCCCGGGGCAGGCAGCCCGACCGGCACCGTCACCTTCGTCATCGACGGTGGCGGGGGCGGCACGCTGACCGGCACCGTCGTCGCGGGGATCGCGACCGTCACCACCAGCACCCTGGACGTCGGTACGCACAACGTCACCGCGACCTACAACGGTGACACCGACTTCGCCAGCTCTGTCGGGACGGACACACAGACGGTGAACCAGGCCTCGACGATCACCACGGTCACCTCGTTCCCCGACCCGTCCACGAGCGGGCAGACGGTCGGGTTCATCGCCTTCGTCGCGGCGGTGGCACCCGGCAGCGGCGTTCCGACCGGCACCGTCAACTTCACCATCACCGACGGGGTGACCACCGTGAACCTCACCGGAACCCTGAACGGCAGCGGTGTCGCCACGGTCAGCTCCGCGCTGGTCACACCCGGCAGCTACCTGGTCACCGCGAACTACACCGGAGACAGCAACTTCGGCACCTCCACCGGCACCGACACCCAGATCGTCCTGTAACCGTCCACTCCGGCAACTGTCCGCTCCGGCAACTGTCCGCTCCGGCAACCATCCACCGACGGTCATCCATCGCGGCCGTCCACCGATAACCGGCCACTCCGATCCATATCCACTCACTCACCCACCGCACAGCGCCGGGCCGTCCGAAGGGGCGGTCCGGCGCCGTGCCGTGTGCCCCTAAGCTTGCTCCGCGTTCGTACGGATGTCCGTCCACGGGGAGACAGAAAATGGCCGAGAAAGCACGCCGCCGGCTGCGGTCGAGCACGGTGATCCTGGGCGGTATGGGCGCCCTGGCCGCCGCCCTGACGTCCTGCGGCTCCGACCCGGACAAGCGCTGCGTGGACCGCAACAGCTACGACGTCGTCAAGGGCTACCGCGTCGTCGACGCCAAGAACTGCTCGGCCGGCGGCGGCTCGTCCACCGGCGGCTCGGGTACCGGCGGTGCCGGATCCGGTACGTCGGGCCGCGGCAAGCGACCGGTCGACGGCCAGTGGTACTACGACCCCGACAACGGCGGCGGCAAGTACGCCGACAACGGCACCTTCAGCCGGACCACGGCCGTCAACCGCGGCGGTTTCGGCTGCTCCGGGGGCCACGGCGGACACGGCAGCCACCACGGCTCCTTCGGCGGCTGAGCGGACACCGCACGGCCATGGAACGCCACACCATCGAGCCCCGGCCCGGCTGGCAGCAGACCGTCGAGGCGCAGGGCCTGATCTACCCGCTCACCCGCTACCCGGACGACTCGCTGCGCCCCTACTGGGACGAGAGCGCGTACTACTCCTTCACCCTCCCGGAGGTCGAGGCGCTGGAGGAGGTCGTCGAGGAGCTGCACGGCATGTGCCTGGCCGCCGCCGAGCACATCGTCGCCCGCGACCGCTTCGCCGACCTCGGGATCACCGACCCCCGGCTGGCCGCGCTGGTCGCCGAGTCCTGGCGCCGGCGCGCCGAACTCCCGTCCCTCTACGGGCGGTTCGACCTGCACTACGACGGCACCGGCCCGGCCAAGATGCTGGAGTACAACGCCGATACGCCGACCTCGCTGGTCGAGGCCGCCAGCCCCCAGTGGTTCTGGATGGAGGAACGCTTCCCCGGCGCCGACCAGTGGAACTCGCTGCACGAGCGGCTGGTCGCGGCCTGGAAGCGGCAGGCTCCGCTGCTGCCGCCCGGCGCGCCGGTGCACTTCGCGCACTCCGCGGGCGATGAGCTCGGCGAGGACCTGATGACCGTCGCCTACCTGGAGGAGACGGCCCAGCAGGCGGGCCTCGCGACCGTCGCCATCCCCGTGGAGGAGATCGGCTGGGACCGGCTCTCGGGCCGCTTCGTCGACCAGCGGCTGCGCTTCGTGCGGGCCTGCTTCAAGCTCTACCCGTGGGAGTGGCTGGCCACCGACGACTTCGGCCCGCACGTCCTGGACACCCTCGACAACGGCGGCGGCACCGGCTCCACCCTCTGGATCGAACCCGCCTGGAAGATGCTGCTCTCCAACAAGGCGCTGCTGGCGATCCTGTGGGAGCTCTACCCGGGCCACCCGAACCTGCTGCCCGCCTACCTGGACGGGCCGCGCGAGCTGGCGCACACCCGTGGTTACGCCGCCAAACCGCTGCTGGGCCGGGAGGGCGCCGGCGTCACCCTGCACCAGCCGGGCGACGAGCCGGTGCTGCGCGGGCCCGACGACCCGTGCTGCTACCAGGAGTTGGCGCCGCTGCCGGACTTCGACGGCAACCGGGTGGTGCTGGGTGCCTGGGTCATCGAGGACGAGGCGGCCGGCCTCGGCATCCGCGAGTCGGCGGGCCCGGTCACGGACGAGTACGCCCGTTTCCTTCCCCATGTGATCCGCTGAGCCGGTCCTTCCGATGTGATGCGCTGGGCCGGCCCCCGTGTGATCCGCTGGGCCGGTCCTTCCCACCTGATCCGCTGAGCCGGACTTCCCCTGTGATCCGCCGGGCCGGACGGGCCGGCGCGGGGCCCGGTACGGACCTGGCACAGCGAGCGGCCAGGGCCTCGCACCCGCCGCCGGCCGCCCGCTGCACGTCCGCCGCCCCCGCACGCCCCCCGTTACGTCCCGTCACGCCGTTCCCTCACACCGTCCCGGCGGGTCCCCCCGTCACGCCTCCAGGACGCCCCTCAGCCGTTCCAGCCCCCAGTCCAGGTCCTCCTTGCTGATCATCAGGGGCGGCGCGAGCCGGATCGTCGCGCCGTGGGTGTCCTTGACCAGCACTCCGCGCGCCATCAGCTGCTCGGAGACCGCGCGCCCGGTGCCGCGGGACGGGTTGATGTCCACGCCCGCCCACAGTCCGCGGCCGCGCACCGCGTCCACCGCCCCGCTGGCCACCAGCAGCCCCAGCTCGCTGTGCAGGTGCTCGCCCAACTCCGTGGCCCGTTCCTGGTATTCGCCGGTCCGCAGCATCGCGATCACCTCCAGCGCGACCGCGCAGGCCAGCGGGTTCCCGCCGAACGTCGAGCCGTGCTCGCCCGGCGCGAAGACGCCCAGCACCTCGCGCGAGGACACCACCGCCGACACCGGCACCACCCCGCCGCCCAGCGCCTTGCCGAGCACGTACACGTCGGGCACCACGCCCTCGTGCTCACAGGCGAAGGTCCGGCCCGTGCGGCCCAGCCCGGACTGGATCTCGTCGGCGACGAACAGCACGTTCCGCCGCCGGGTCAGCTCGCGCACGCCCGCCAGATAGCCGGGCGGCGGCACCCGTACGCCCGCCTCGCCCTGGATCGGCTCCAGCAGCACCGCGACGGTGCGCTCGTCGACCGCCGCCTCCATCGCGGCCAGGTCGCCGTAGGGGACGATCTCGAAACCGGGGGTGTACGGGCCGAAGCCCTCGCGGGCCTCGGGGTCGGTGGAGAACGAGACGACGGTGGTGGTCCGGCCGTGGAAGTTGCCCTCCGCGACGACGATCTTCGCCCGGCCGTCCGGGACGCCCTTGACCTGGTAGCCCCATTTGCGGGCGGTCTTCACCGCGGTCTCGACCGCCTCGGCGCCGGTGTTCATCGGCAGCACCAGTTCCATCCCGCACAGCTCGGCCAGCCTGGCGCAGAAGTCGCCGAACCGGTCGTGGTGGAAGGCGCGTGAGGTGAGGGTGACCCGTTCCAGCTGGGCGCGGGCGGCGGCCAGCAGCCGCGGGTGGCCGTGCCCGAAGTTCAGCGCGGAGTACCCGGCGAGCATGTCCAGGTAGCGCCGGCCCGTCACGTCCGTCATCCAGGCACCCTCGGCGGTCGCCACGACCACGGGGAGCGGGTGGTAGTTGTGCGCGCTGTGGGCTTCGGCGGCGGCGAGGGCGGCTGCGATGCCGGGTTCCGTGGACGTCACCGTGACTCCGTTCCGGTAGACCGTACGGGGCGTATGGAGTGAGGTGCCCCATATGCCCCTCTATATTGCTCCGCAGGCGGTTCATCCGGAAGCCGCCTGGGTGGTCGGGTGCTCCCGGCGCCGGGTCGTGGGGCAGAAGGGGCGTCCTCGGCACCGGACCGTGGGGCAGAACGGGTGTTCCCGGCACCGGGCCGCGCACGGCCGTCTAGACTCGGCGGTGCGCATCGCGACTGGCGTACGGGGAAACGACCCCGAGGGAGCGCTGCGTGGCCACCACCACGAGGTGTCGCCCCGCCTGGGCACCCCGGGACCACGACCGGACCACCGATCGACCGCCCCGGAGGACGCCATGTCACTTCCGCAGTCCGCGCACGCCCAGTCCGCGCACCCGCAGTCCGCATCCCTCTCCCATCCCGCGCTGAGCGCCGCCGACCCCGAACTGGCCGCGCTGGTCGGCGCCGAGGAGCAGCTCCAGGCCGACACGCTGCGGCTGATCCCCAGCGAGAACTACGTCTCCGCAGCCGTCCTGGAAGCCACCGGCACGGTCCTGCAGAACAAGTACAGCGAGGGATACCCGGGCCGTCGCTACTACGAAGGCCAGCAGAACATCGACCTCGTCGAGACCCTGGCCGTCGAGCGCGCCAAGGCCGTCTTCGGCGTCGAACACGCCAACGTCCAGCCGTACTCGGGCTCGCCCGCCAACCTCGCCGCCTACCTCGCGTTCGCCGAACCGGGCGACACCGTGCTCGGCATGTCACTGCCGATGGGCGGCCACCTCACGCACGGCTGGGGCGTCTCGGCGACCGGCACGTGGTTCCGCGGGGTCCAGTACGGCGTACGCGCCGACACCGCCCTGATCGACTTCGACGAGGTGCGCGACCTCGCCCGCAAGGAACGCCCGAAGATCATCTTCTGTGGCGGTACGGCCGTCCCGCGCACCATCGACTTCGCCGCGTTCGGCGAGATCGCCCGCGAGGTCGACGCCGTCCTCGTCGCGGACATCGCGCACATCGCCGGGCTGGTCGCGGGCGGCGCCCACCCGTCGCCCGTCCCGCACGCGGACGTCATCTCCACCACCACGCACAAGACCCTGCGCGGGCCGCGCGGCGCGATGCTGATGTCCCGGGCGAGCCACGCCAAGGCCGTCGACAAGGCCGTCTTCCCCGGTCTGCAGGGCGGGCCGCACAACCACACCACGGCCGCCATCGCGGTCGCCCTGCGCGAGGCCGCCGCCCCGTCCTTCCGGGAGTACGCGCACGCCGTCGTCGCCAACGCCAAGGCGCTCGCCGAGGCGCTGCTGGCCCGCGGCTACGACCTGGTCTCCGGCGGCACCGACAACCACCTGGTGCTGATCGACCTCACGTCGAAGGACGTCCCCGGCAAGGTCGCCGCCAAGGCCCTGGACCGGGCGGGCATCGTCGTCAACTACAACACCGTGCCCTTCGACCCCCGTAAGCCCTTCGACCCCTCCGGCATCCGCATCGGCACCCCGGCCCTCACCTCCCGCGGCCTGGGCACGGACCGGATGCCGCAGGTCGCGGAGTGGATCGACCGCGGCGTCCAGGCCGCGGCGAAGGGCGACGAGGACGCCCTCACGGTGATCCGCACCGAGGTCGCCGACCTGATGGCGGCCTACCCGGCACCGGGGCTGGCGGTCGGGGAGTAACGGCCGGAGAACACTGACTGCTGGGGAATACCCGCCCCCACCTGCTCGTTGTGGCCCCGCAGGGGGCCTCGCCATCCCCTAGGGGATGCGTTCGAGAACCCCCTGCGGGATCACCCCTACGAACCCCCACCCCAACCCCCAATCTGCCCCCACCCCCGCCCCCGAGGCCCGCCGCCCGGCCCCCGCGCCCACCGGACGCCCTACCGCCCCCCGCGACCTGAGACAATCAGTCCCATGGCTCTCGATCGCCCGCCCGTCGCCCACCACCACCCCCAGGGGAATGGCTCCGCCATGCAGCATCGGCCTCGTGTGCTCTCCGGTATCCAGCCCACCGCCGGCTCCTTCCACCTCGGCAACTACCTCGGCGCGGTGCGCCAGTGGGTGGACCTCCAGGAGTCCCACGACGCCTTCTACATGGTCGTCGACCTCCATGCGATCACCGTTCCGCAGGACCCGGCGGAACTGCGCCGCAACACCCGGATCGCGGCCGCCCAGCTGCTCGCGGCCGGCCTCGACCCGGAGCGCTGCACGCTCTTCGTCCAGAGCCACGTGCCCGAGCACGCCCAGCTCGCCTGGGTCATGAACTGCGTCACCGGCTTCGGCGAGGCCTCCCGGATGACCCAGTTCAAGGACAAGTCGGCCAAACAGGGCGCGGACCGCACCACCGTCGGTCTGTTCACCTACCCCGTGCTGATGGTGGCCGACATCCTCCTCTACCAGGCCGATCAGGTCCCGGTCGGCGAGGACCAGCGCCAGCACCTGGAGCTGACCCGCGACCTCGCGGACCGCTTCAACACCCGCTTCGGCGACACCTTCGCGATCCCCAACCCGTACATCCTCAAGGAGACGGCGAAGATCTTCGATCTTCAGGACCCGTCGATCAAGATGAGCAAGTCGGCGTCCTCGCCCAAGGGCATCATCGACCTGCTCGACGACCCCAAGGTCACCGCGAAGAAGGTCAAGAGCGCCGTGACGGACACCGACACGGTGATCCGCTTCGACCGCGAGGCCAAGCCGGGCGTCAGCAACCTCCTCAGCATCCTCTCCACCCTCACCGGCACCGCCGTCCCCGACCTGGAGAAGTCCTACGAGGGCAAGATGTACGGCGCCCTCAAGACGGATCTGGCCGAGGTGATGGTCGATTTCGTCACACCGTTCCGGGACCGTACGCGGGAATTCCTCGACGACCCCGAGACGCTGGACTCCCTGCTGGCCAAGGGCGCGGAGAAGGCCCGTGCGGTCGCCGCGGAGACCCTCGCCACCACCTACGACCGGCTCGGACTCCTGCCGGCCAAGCACTGACGGAACGGTCCGCGCGGCCCGCCCCGGCCGGCGCGCGGACCCCGCCGACGCCGCCGCCCCCACTCATGGGGGCACAACGGCCCGGCCGTCCGAGGGCCGGGGACGCTCCCCGTCCGGGGTGCGCACCCGGCACACTAAGAGGGTGCGCGAGCGCGCCGCACACACGTCAGGAGGGAGAAGCCAGTGGGGACCGTAACGCTGGGCGTTTCGATCGCGGTCCCGGAGCCGTACGGCAGCTTCCTCCAGCGGAAGCGCGCCGGCTTCGGAGACCCCGCCGCACACGGCATCCCCACCCACATCACCCTCCTCCCGCCCACGGAGGTCCAGGCCGACGCGCTGCCCGCCATCGAGCGCCACCTGGCCGGGGTCGCGGCCGGCTCCCGCCCCTTCCCGCTCCGGCTGGAGGGCACCGACACCTTCCGCCCGCTCTCCCCGGTCGTCTTCGTGAAGGTCACCGAGGGCGCGGCCGGCTGCACCGCCCTCCAGGCCCGGGTGCGCGCCGCCTCCGGCCCGTGCGCCCGTGAGCTGCAGTTCCCGTACCACCCGCATGTGACGGTCGCGCACGGCATCGCCGAGGACGCCATGGACCGCGCCCGGGCCGAGCTCGCGGACTTCTCCGCGACCTGGACGATCGCCGGGTTCGCCCTCTACCAGCAGGGCGCGGACGCCGTCTGGCGCCTGGAGCGCGAGTACCCCTTCGGCCCGCAGGCCCCCGCCGTCCCCCGCCAGGCCGTCGACCTCTCCCGCCCCCCGGCCCCTTCCTGCTGAGACACACCGGCGGCGTACCGGGCCGTTACTGCCCCTGCCGTTACGGGGCACCGGATGCGCGCAGGCCGTTACGGGCACCGGATGCGTGCAGGCCGTTACGGGGTAGTCGGACTTTAGGGTTCCGGATCACCGGGGTGACCGACTGCTGTACGAGGGGAGCGCCGTGGACTGGTTGAGGAAACTGCCGGTGGTCGGGCCGGCCGTCGGCTGGCTGATGACCACTCACCTCTGGCACGCCTACGAACGCATGCTCCGGGTGCACTGGACCCGGCTCGCCGCCGCGATCACCTTCACCAGCTTCGTCGCCCTCTTCCCGCTGCTCACCGTGGGCGCCGCGATCGGCGCCGCACTGCTCAGCGACAGCGATCTGCACAAGCTGGAGGGCAAGGTCGCCGAGCAGCTCCCCGGCATCTCCGGGCAGATGGACATTGCCGGGCTCGTCGCCAACGCCACCACGATCGGCCTGGTCGCCGGTGCCGCGCTGCTGTTCACCGGCATCGGCTGGGTGGACTCGCTGCGCGACTGCCTGCGCGCCGTATGGGAGAAGGGCGACGACGACACCAACTTCTTCGTCGGCAAGCTCCGGGACGGCGCGCTGCTGCTGGGACTCGGCGGGGTCGCCCTGCTCTCGTTCGCCTGCTCGGCCTTCGCGTCCTCCGCGGTCGGCAAGGCGGCGCAGGCGCTCGGCCTGGCGGAGGGCGGCATCGGCACCGTACTGCTGTCCGCCGCCGGCTTCTGCATCGCCGTCCTCGCGGACTTCCTGCTGCTCGTCTACGTCCTGACCAAACTGCCCGGCGCCCACCCGCCGCGCAGCGCCGTGGTCATCGCCGGCCTCCTCGGGGCGATCGGCTTCGAACTGCTGAAGCTGCTGCTCAGCGGCTATCTGCAGGGCGTCGCCTCACGCAGCATGTACGGCGCCTTCGGCACCCCGATCGCGCTGCTGCTGTGGATCAACTTCACCGCGAAGCTGCTGGTGTACTGCGCCTCGTGGACGGCCACGGCGGGGGAGGAGACGAACGGGGCGACCGGGGCCGAGGAATCCGGCGACGCGGGGCCGGGTGCCGCGGAAGCGGCGGCGGGCGCCGCATAGCCCCCGCCCCACCGGCTCACCTCGCCCGCCGGCTCACTCCGCCCCGCCGGCTCACTCCCCGCCCGCCGACTAGCTCCGCCCCGCCGACTCACTTCGCGGCGCGGCGCCGGCGCACCACCAGTGCCACCGCGCCCAGCACCACCACCGCACCGCCGGTGATCCCCACCGCGGTCCAGGTGCTGCCCGAGCCGGTGCTGTCCAGCGCCGCCTGGGTGCTGCCCTGCCCGCCCTTGTGGCGCTTGCCCTGGGCGCTCACCGCGCCGGTGCCGTCGTCCTCGCTGCGCGGCCCGACCAGCCGGCCGACCGGCTCGACCTTGTCGGCCGCCGCGAACCCCCAGTCGAGCAGCTTGGCGGCCTCGCGGTAGGCCTCGTTGTGCACCGCCTTCTCCGGGTGCATGACGGTGACCAGCAGCTTGCGGTCACCGCGCTGCGCCATGCCGGTGAAGGTCGACCCGGCGTTGGTGGTCGAGCCGTTCTTCACGCCCGCGATCCCGGGATACGGCTTGATGTCGTAGTCCCCGCTCAGCAGGCGGTTGGTGTTCTGGATGCCGAACGTCGCGCGCTTGCCGTCCTTGCCCTTGTCCCCGGGGAACTGGGCGCTCGCGGTCGAGCAGTACTCGCGGAAGTCGGCGTTCCGCAGCCCGGCCCGGGCGAACAGGCTCAGGTCGTACGCGCTGGAGACCTGCCCCGGCGCGTCGTAACCGTCCGGCGTGACGACGTGCGTGTCGTTGGCGTTCAGTTCCTTCGCGTGCCGCTGCATCTGCGAGACGGTGGCCTTCGTTCCGCCGTTCATCGCCGAGAGGGTGTGCACCGCGTCGTTCCCGGAGCGCAGGAACACCCCGAGCCACAGGTCGTGGACCGTGTAGGTCAGGTTCTCCTTTATCCCGACCAGGCTGCTGCCCACGCCCATGCCCGCGAGGTCGGCGGGCTTGACCGTGTGCTTCTGGTTCTTCGGGAACTTCGGCATGACGGTGTCCGCGAACAGCATCTTCAAAGTGCTGGCGGGCGCCAGTTGCCAGTGCGGGTTCTTCGCGGCCAGCACCTTGCCGGTCGCGGCGTCCGAGACGATCCAGGACCGGGCGGTCAGCGCGTCCGGCCCCGGCAGCTTCGGCGCACCGGGCTTCAGCTGCACCTGTACGCCGGGCGTGCCCAGCCGCTCCCCGCCGATCTGCGACATCTTGGCCGGCGGCGCGGGGGCCTTGGGGTCCTTCTGGTCGGCGTACGCGGTGCCGGCCAGCAGCGGAGAGGTCAGCAGCCCGGAGACGGCCAGTGCGGCGGCGGCACGCAGGGACCGGCCGCGACGCACCGCGGCGCGCCCTGCAGCACCGGCAGCACCGGCGGCACGGGCAGCGCCGGCGGCAGGGGCAGCACCGGCGGCACGGGAGGCTCCGGCGGCGCCGGCCGGACCGGACGTGCCGGACGCATCGAGGGCGTCCGGGGCGCCGGGGGACGTGGAGGAGCGGGCAGGGACGGAAGCCGTGAAAGCACTGAAGGTCGTCGGCACGTCGCTGAACGTACCCCTCTTCGCCCCGGTCGCCGACAGCACCCCACGGAAGAGTGCCCCTCCCGACGGCCGGATGGAGCCGCTGCCCATACTGGAACCCATGAAGCTCTCTCGCCCCGTGTCCTGGTTCCTGCTCGCCTTCGGGGTCTGGAGCTGGTTCATCTGGATCACTTTCGTCAAAAACCTCTGCAAGGACGGGAGCGGTCTGGCCTTCAACGACGCCGGCGACCCGACCGCGTACTTCTGGGTCCATCTACTGCTGGCCGTGACGTCCTTTCTGTTGGGGACGGCAATCGGCGTGATCGGGTTCCGTGGCGTACGGGCCCTGCGCCGCGCGGCGGCGGACAAGTAGCGGACAAGTAGCGGGCGAGCAGCGGTCGGTCGGCGGCCGGCCAACTGGTGAGCAGCGGGCGGCCCGGCGATCCGGGCCGGGAAGCCGCCCGGCCCCGGGCCTCCCTCACCCTCCGTGAACCGCCGTAATCGTCCCGGAATGTGAGCGATTCGTCGCGAGGAATTTTGCTGCGGGGTTTTCCCAGAAGCGCTTCCGCCGGTCACAATCACCAGGCGACTTCCCCCGTCTCATGCGGACCCGGCGCTACCCGGGTGCGGTCACGGCTGCCCTGCCGTGCGCCGTCCCCGGTCCCGGGTGCCGCCCGTACGGGGTGGGTGCTTTCGGATGCGTGAAGGAGATGATCTCCCGTCGAGGAGGCACGTAGGTGGAAGGAAGGCTGTCCATGACGTCGGACGCGCGTGGTGAGGTTGAGGCGTTCATCCTGGGGGACCGGTTCTCCTGCCTGGCGGGCCGTTCGGCCTGGCGCCAGGGCGGCATCACACACCGGCACTATGACGTGCTGGGGAGCGAGGAGGCCGCCCGGCTGATGGCGCTCGATCTCGCGGAATTCGTCGGCTCGGCGGATTGGAGCGCCCGGTCCTTCACCAGCTTCATCGCCACCTTCGAGCAACCCCGCGGTGTGGACGAACTGCGCTTCGAGGAACTCCTCTGGCAGCAGCTCCAGCTCCTCCACGAGCAGGACGCGGAGAACCACCAGTGGGCGGCGGGCTATGCCTCGGACCCGCAGGCCCGGGAATTCGCGTACAGCGTGGCCGGACACCCGTTCTTCGTGATCGGCCTGCACGAGACCCACCGCCGCTGGGGCCGCCGCCCGCCCTTTCCGATGCTGGCCTTCAACTCCCACGAGCAGTTCACCCGCATCAAGGGCGCGGGAATGTGGGACCGCCTGGCGGAGAAGATACGCAAGCAGGACATCAAGCTGCAGGGCGATATCAATCCGAATTTGCAGGAATACGAGGAGCTTTCCGAGGCCCGTCGCTATTCCGGCCGCCCCAAGCCCGCGGAATGGCAGTGCCCGTTCGTTCCTGTGCCCGCCCCCGCCACCGTCTCCGCCTCCGCCTCCGGCGAGGCGGGCCCGGACCGGGAAGGGGATCTGGGCCGGGGCCGGGATCTGGACCGTGATCTGGATCTGGACCGGGAACTGACTCCCTCGGGGGCCTGAGCGAGGCGCGCGGAACGGGGCTAGCGAGGCGCGCGGAACGGGGCTGAGCAAGGCGCGTGGGGCGGACGGGGCGACCGGGGCGACCGGGGCGACCGGGTGCCCGGCGGCCCGCCCCTGCCGGGCCCCGCTTCCCCAGCCACGCCGGGTGCCCCTACCCCGTTCCGACTCCCCGTTCCGCTTCCCGTCCCGAGGGGCGGCGCTTCCCGATCCCCGCCGGGCGCCGTTTCCTCATCCCCACCGGGTGCCGGTTCGCCGCCGCCGGCCGGGCGCCCGATAGCGTGCTCGCCCGGGACGCCTCGAGTTCCCGGGACGTCTGGAGCCCCGGGGAGGGGTGTCTGGCGCTCCCGGGAGAGCTGAGGCTCCCGGGATACCGAGGCATCCGGAACCCCGGAGGTAGCCGAGCCACCGGAGGCCTCCAGGCCACTAAGGCCTCCAGGCCACTGAGGCCTCCAGGTCACTGAGGCCTCCGGACAACTGAAGCTAGGGAGACGCGGTGGTCTTTGCCCTGATCGCGGTGCCGGTCCTCGGCCTGTTCTTCGGCGTGCACCGCTACGTGTGGTGCCGCCTGGTCCGCGACACCACCGCACCCGGCAGCCGGGCCCGCCGCGCCGGCACCGCCGCCGCCTTCGCCCTCCCGCTGCTCTCCCTCGGCGCCCTCCTCGCCGGCCGGGCCGGCGTCCCCTTCGTGCTCCAGCAGGTGCTGGCCTGGCCCGGGTACCTCTGGCTGGCCCTGCTGCTGTACCTCGTCCTGGCACTGCTGGCCGGCGAGGTCGTACGGGCGGTGGGCCTGCGGCTCCTCCGGGGGCGGGAGGCACCGGCGACTCCGGCCCCCGCCGCACTCCCGGTCCCGTCCCCCTCCCGATCACCGGAAGTACCCGAAGTACCCGAAGTACCCGAGGGCTGCGAAGCCCCCGACGGCCCCCGCGCGGCCACCTCGTCGCCCCCCGCCCCCACCCCCTCCTCCGCCCCCACCCTCCTGCCGCCCCGTACCCCCGCGCTGCCCCCGCTCCCCACCCCGCCCCGGCGGCTCTTCCTCGCCCGGGCGGTGGCCGCCGGTGCGTCCCTGGCCGCCACGGCCGCCGTCGGGTACGGGACCGCGACCACCTTCCGCGGCCCGTCCGTGAAGCGGGTGACCGTGCCGCTGGCCAAACTGCCGCGCGCCGCGCACGGCTTGCGCATCGCCGTGGTGAGCGACATCCACCTGGGACCGATCCTCGGCCGCGCACACACCCGGCGCGTCGTCGACACGGTCAACCGCACCTCTCCCGACCTGATCGCCATCGTCGGCGACCTGGTCGACGGCAGCGTCGCCGACCTGGGCCCGGCCGCGGAGCCCCTGCGCGACCTGCGCGCCCGCCACGGCGCGTACTTCGTCACCGGCAATCACGAGTACTACTCGGGCGCCGCGCAATGGGTGGACCACGTACGGGAGTTGGGCATCCACCCGCTGGAGAACGCGCGGACCGAGCTGCCCGGCTTCGATCTCGCGGGCGTCAACGACCTTGCCGGTGCGACCGAACACGCCGGCCCCGACTACGACCTGGCGCTGGGTGACCGCGACCCGGCCCGGGCCGTCGTCCTCATGGCGCACCAGCCGGTCACCATCCACGACACCGTGCGGTACGGGGTGGACCTCCAGCTCTCCGGCCACACCCACGGCGGCCAGATGTGGCCCTTCACCTACGTCGCCGAGGCCACCAACCCGACCGTCGCGGGCCTGGAGCGCTACGGCGACACCCAGCTGTACGTGACCCGCGGCGCCGGAGCCTGGGGACCGCCCGTACGGCTGGGCGCACCCCCGGACGTCACAGTGGTCGAACTGGCCGCCCTGCGCGCCTGACCGGCGGGCATGACGGGTGGGCGTGACCGGCGGGCGTGATCACCTCCGGTCCTGATCGCCCCGGTCTTGATCGCCTTCGGTCGGAGCGGGGCGCAGGTTGCACCCGCAGGTAACGCTCCCTCTATAAACGAGCCACAGGGTACAGAGCTAAGTTCCGCTAGATGGGCGATCCATTGTGCAGGTAGCGAGGTATCCCGCAATTCAGAGCCTCTGCGGCTGCCAAGAAACGGGACCGCAGGCGCTGCGGAAGCATTGAAGTCGCGCGTGAGTGAGGCATGAAGGCAAGTTGAGACAGCTCTTCGTCGTGCGGCCGTGCATCGCGTGCATCGTTTGCATTCAGTACGCCGCCATCGAAGATGAAGGCGAGCTGATCATCCCAAGCCTCATGGGGAGCCACCCAGTCCACCACGAGCAACCCGTGGAGCGTGACGGTCAACCCCAGCTCCTCTTTGAGTTCACGTACCGCTGCGCTCGCCGGAGGCTCGTTCGCTTCCGCCATTCCGCCGGGAAGGTCCCACCCTGGCTTGTACGTTGGCTTGACCAAGAGGAAGTCGCCGGCTTCGTTCCTCAGCAGCACATCGGCAGCCACCCGCTTGCGGGCTTGCCGTGCGTTGCCTTCAGCCAAGTACGCGTACCAGGCTTCAGGGTCATCAGGTGTGGGTGTCATGAGAGTGTGCCTTCGTTACTAGGCGCCATGATGTCGGCGAGGAGTAGCAGGCGTGTCTTCGCCGCGGCGTCGAACCGTTCAAGGAAGTCCCGCACGGGGGGATGGTGGCGGTGACTGTTCAGCATGCGCCGAAGATCGGCCAACTGATTGACCACCCGCACCGAGCCGAGTGACGGATTCGTCGTCAATAGCATCACGCCGAAGTACAGCACTGCGTCCAGGTCGCCGCGCTGAGCATGGATCGCCACCAAGTTGATCTGGCTCAGGGCGAGGGACCGTGCCCGTCCCGACTCTCTAAGGGCTACTGCCCGATCGGCATGTTCAAGGGCTTCGTCGTACTGCTTCATATCCCGATACGTCAGGGCGCTTTCACTCGCTAGCGAGGCTTCATCAAAGGGACTGATCCAGGGATGAGTCGCTTCAGCAGAGCCAGTGAGCGCATAATGCGCCCGCTCCAGTTCGAGCAAGGCCACTGTTCCTTGATCAGCGACAGCGAGCGCCCGTGCGTGCATGGAGTGCAACCGAGCTATCAAAGAGGGGATATGTGGCCCCTGGTCGGCAAAGCGAAGACCCACCTTCGCCCAGTGCACCGCCTCTCCCACCTCTCCAACTTGCAAGGCGAGGTGGCTACTACTGGCTGCGATGTTGGCAGCCAGCGGTACGTCCCCTGAAGTCCGGGCGAAGGGTAACGCTCGCGCGAAGTGCCTTTGAGCCCTGCCATCACGCCCGGAATCGTGTGCCATCCATCCCGCCATCTCGCTCAGCGCAGCGGCAGCAGCGAAGACTTGCGGTTCGCTACTCGCATCTACCAGGCGGCTTGCAATGTTTTCCTTCAGGTGACGGATCACTGCACCGTAAAGGCGGCCGCCGCCCGTCTGCTTGTCCGCGTTTCGAAATGCGTCTATGGCTGCCAGGTCGTTGCCATCCGGTTCCAAAGCCGGGCCGGCCACCGGTTCGTCCCCCCGAGGTTCCCAAGCCCGCCGGGCCAGGTCCAACCTGGTTCCAGGAATGCGCAAGGCATCAGAAATTTGCTCAAACAGGGCTAACTTCTCAACGCGACTTTTGTTGTTCATGTAGTCGTAGAGTCGCCCCTGCGTGACCCCCACGGCAGCCGCGAGGCGCCGCGTGCTGAGGCCGCGATGGTTCAAGAGCCGGAACACAGCGCCCATGTCGCGTTCAGAGCAGGCGCGTTGGAAGCGGACGTCACTGAGCAAGCCGGCAACAACCGTCTGTAGATCCTGTTGCTCACGCCCCACTGGAACCACCCCTGCTTCAGCGTAAGTCGCGGCTGAAGGTGTTGTCCGTCGCCTGACTCCATCTTGGGGTCACCCGCTGGAGTCTCTTTCCTTGCCTGAACCGTCGTTGACTGAGAGTCGCACGCCACGCGAACGATGCGCAGGAGGACCAATGGACCCGCAGGACGGCTATCTGAACCTCAGCGCACGAGGCCGCAGGTTGGCTGCCCGCCTCAACACCCGCATGGCGTCGCTCGGCATCCACTTGGAGGCCATGGGTGACGTGCCATCGGGAACGACCGCACGCGTCCGGCTTGGCACCGTCGATGAAGCCACGGCGAAACGCCTCTTGGCGGTCGCGCAGAGCGCACCGCCCGAACACGACGACCAGGAGCAGTAATGAACGACCCGAGGGAGCCCCTCACTCCGCCGCCGCGACCGAGCCCGACGGTCCGTGTTTTCCGTGCGAACCAGTACGGCGAGGTCTACGTGCGGGAGGAGCCGGCCCAAGGCGTGCCGCCTCGGGCTTGCGCCCAGTGGGGAAGCAATTCGCCCCAAGGGGGTAACGAGGTGACCGATCAGCCCTTCTCATGCGGCGACGTCGTAGTGGACATGAGCAATTGCAAGGTTGGGAAGATCCAGGCGATACACGATGAGTGCCTCGTTTTGAGCAGGTCGGTGGGATCCCCGTGGGACGCCGCAAAGCGATCCTGTCGGTCCGCATCCGCAGCCGAGGCTGAAAGCCTCACGGGATTCCAAGGACTCAAAAAGTGCTGAGGGGCTGGAAAGTCACTAGCGACGGCACGTTCTGGGGTGGCGTCGTGGTGCTGCTCACGTGGGGCTCCAGCGTGATCGTTTTGGCTGTCGCGGCGACCGGCAGTCTTTGTTCGGGTCGTTGACCCCGTGCTTTGCCCTAAAGGCGGACATGATCTGACTCCGTCGGCGAGCGCGAATACCGATGCGAGCCCCATGGCCTCACCGTCTTACTCGACTCAGGCCAGTGCCGTAGTCCCTTCAGTTCCTCGGCAATCGAAGGCCGCCAAGACCCTCGGCATGAGGCCGAGCGCCCCACCCAGCGTGCTCCGTCCCCGGTTCTGGCCAGACAACCGGCCGGGGACGGAGCGCCATCACCGCACCAACCAACGAAAGGAAGTACACGGTGACCGTCACACAAGAGCACACGACGTTGCCGGAGGTGAAGAGTGCTCGCAAGCTCATCACCTCTGAGCAGTTCCTCGATGTCGCCAGCACGGTGCAGTGCAACAACGAGGGCATGGCCGCCAATGTTGCGGAGCGAATCACTGAGGAGGCGTTGAAGTTCGTCGCAGCCTGCTCAGCGGCACCGCGCGCCCGCCTCAAGCCGTCGCGGGTGGTCGATGAAGGCTGGCATGCCCTGATCCTGCACACGACCATCTACGCCGAGCTGTGCCGGTCTCTGCATCACTACGTGCACCACGTACCGGAGCGGCCGGACGTGACACGGCACGACCCGGAAGCTCTGGCACGGACTCAGGCCGCGATCAAGAAGGCCGGCTACGAGCCGGACCCGGCCATGTGGAGCGGACCTACCGACAACGCGATCCTGGTCGCTGCGTCCTGCGAGCACTCCGAACCGGCACCCGCCGGCTGCGGTGCCGACTGTTCCAACACCGGCCCGAACTGACGCCCCTCTGTCCGCGGTTCCTCAACGGCCGTACGGTCGTTGAGGAACCAGGAGGCGCTGACATGACCGAGTGGATCAACTCCGCGCACACGCAAGCGGTCTCGGCGTACCGGGAAGTCGTGAAAACGGGCGGGCACCCTCGGCCCCCGCGTAGCAAGTGGCGCAGGCACCCGGCACGACGGTGCTCCGGTGGCGTGGTCGTCGTCGACCAGGCGACCGGAAAGCCGTACACCCTGCCGTGCGCCTGCCCCGGTCACACGCACGACGATTGAACCCAGCCCTCGCCTGGCACCCGAGCGGACAGTCGCCCGCCCCAGAGGGGTCCGCCGTGTACTCCGTGAAGCGTCCTGCCGTGGTACGGCTGGGCGCACCCCCGGACGTCACGGTGGTCGAACTGGCCGCCCTGCGCGCCTGACCGGCAGGCCTGACCAGCGGGCGTGACCGGCGGGCCTGACCGGCGGGCGTGATCACCTCCGGTCCTGATCGCCCGGCCTCGATCGCGCCGGTCCTGATCGTCCTCGGTCGGTGCGGGGAGCAGGTTGCGCCCGCAGGTAACAACCCCTCTACAAAGTGCGGCACCATCCTGCGCTAAATCGGACAGATCATGACTTTCGATCTTGCATCGAAGGCACCCAACTCCCTAGTATTTATTGACTTTATGTTGCCCTTAGCGACGGCTTCACGGGGCGGTGCGTGGGGAACGGGCCGGGGCAGACGGGGAACGGGGAGAAGGAATGAGCGAGCGCTTCAGGGTCGATCTCGACGAACTGGACAGCGTGGTGCGCCAACTCCGCCACCTTCGAGGCGACATGGACGAACCCAGCCAGAAGGTGAAATACAGCACGACCATTCCGAAGTCGGCGTTCGGCGTGAATTTCCTCGAGGCGGGCGACCTCGCGAAGGCCCATGACGACATGCAGTCGTACATGTCGCAGGTCATCGACGCGCTCCAGGACCTCATCCACAAGTTCGGCGAGAAGACGGAAGCCAGCCGCGGCGCGTACGAGGACCAGGAGCACCAGACGAAGACCTCGATGAATGGCTGAGCACCACTCGGGGACGCGTGCACGAAGGGCGGAGATGGAGATGAAGGGGGGCCTGCATGGTTGACGCCAAGCAGGAGTACGACAGCGCCAAGGCGATGGAACAGCAGCGCAAGAACCACGAGCGGGAAGAGCGGCTGAAGTCGTTCCAGGGGCGCACCCCCATGCGTCGGTCTCCTTCCGACTTCCATCACCATGGCCTCAACGCGCTCCGGGCGATGATCGAAAACGCCAACCCCGAGGCCATCGAGACCTCGGGCCAGCACTGGCGTGCCTCTGCCGACCGGCTGGCCGGGGAGGACGGACACGGCGGAATCCGCAAGGCATTCATGGATGCCGTCAATCACGCCTCGGCGCACTGGGAGGGCTCGGCGGCCGATGCGTTCCGCAGGGAAGCCGGCAAGGTTCTCGAGAAGCTCGACCGGACGTACCAGCACTCGCGGAAGGTCGAGTCCACCCTGATCGGTAGTCGCTCGTCCGGGCCGGAGAGCAGCGTCGCGCACAGTCTTCGCGAGGCGAAGAAGACGATGTCGAAGATCCACGACCCCGGTGTCGTGGATCGGGCTATGGACGAAAAGGGCGACGACAGCCAGTTCAAGCGGGACATGGCGAATCCCAAGATGGACACCCGCATGGCCCTGGAGCTCAACAGGGACAGCCTGTCCCTGACCAAGGAGCGTCAGGTCGAAGCGGTCATCGTGATGGATGAGCTGGCAGCCAACTACGACGCACACGCGGGGGTTCTCCACGAGGGCGTCGATCCGGGTGGCCCCAGGGGCGACTGGCCGAAGGAGCCCTCCTCGAAGCCGTCGCCGCCCCCGGTGCACATGCCGGTGATCGGCGGCAGCCACCCCCGTACCTCGTCGCAGATGCCGCGTGCGCCGAAGATGCCCAACGGCGCGGGCGGCGGTGCCGTTCCACCCGGGTTCGACGGACCGAAGATCAACCGGCCCGAACTGCCCGTGACCACCGGGCTCGACAGCGTGCAGGGTGGCACCCTCACCCCGCCGTCGGTCGGCGGCGGTGGCCTGGGTGGTGGAACGACCGGTGGCGGTCACGGCGTGCCCGGCGGTACAGGTGGCGGCTTCCCGGGTGGGGCCGTTCCGCCCGGTGTCATCGGCATGCCCGGTGGTGGCATGGGCGCCGGCGGGGCGCGTGGCATGGGCGGTGCCGGCGGAATGCGCGGTGGCGGCATGCCGGGTGCCGGCGCCGGGGCCGGTAAGGCGGGCGGCGCCAAGGGCGCGGCCGGTCGCGGTCCGCAGGCGCGTACCCGTGGCGGTCTGGTCGGCAAGCCGGGCGGCCCGGCCGGTGGAGCCAAGCAGGGCGGTTCCGGGCTGCACCGCAGCCGCGGTGGCACGAACGCCGCCGCCGGAGCCGCGGGCGCGGCCGGTGCGAAGGGCAAGGGCAAGGGGGACAAGGAGCGCACCACCGGACAGCGCCCCGACTACCTTGTCGAGGACGAGGAGACCTGGAACCCGCAACGTAACGTTGCCCCTCGCGTCATCGAGTAGGCCGACGATAACGTCGCATGCGGCCAACGACGAAAGGCCCCGCACTCCCATGTGTGCGGGGCCTTTCCTCAGACGGAACAAGGCCGCCGGACAGCACAGCAAGAAGGAGCGAAGGATGAGGGTCACCCGAACACTGCGCGCGACGGTGGGTGCTGCGCTGACCGGAGCACTGCTGCTGTCCGCGGGCGGGACCGCCTCCGCGGACCAGGTCCGGAAGGCCCAGTGGCCGCTGGAGGCGTTCGGGGCCCAGCAGCTCTGGAAGGAGGCCACCGGCAAGGGCGTGACGGTGGCTGTCCTGGACAGCGGCTTCCGTACGACGCATCAGGATCTGAAGGGCCAGTTCCTGCCAGGGCCGGACTGGGGGAAGGCCACCCAGGAAGCGAACGCCAAGACCCTCGAACCGAACGAGGACGTCCGCGACCACGGCACCGCGATGGCCGGGATCATCGCCGGTCATGGACACGGGCCCGGTGGATCCGAAGGCGTGAAGGGACTGGCACCCGAAGCCAAGATCCTTCCCGTCCCCGAGTTCAAGAACAGCGGACTGGCCACGCGGTGGGCAGTGGAACACGGCGCCGACGTGATCAATATGTCGTACATCGAAAGCGTTCCGGGCGCCGACGACTGCGCAGCCATCCACTACGCGGTGGAGAAGGGCGTCGTGGTGGTGGCCGGTGTCGGCAACGATGGTCTCCCGAAGAAGAACTACCCGGCGGCCTGCCCCGGCGCGATCGGCGTCGGCTCGGTCAGCGAGTACGGGGAGCCGGACGACGCCAACAACGCCAACTCCACCCTCGACCTACTCGCCCCGGGTGTGAAGGTGCCCGTAGCCATGGGCAAGAGCGACTCCTCCTACCAGACCGAGGCGAACGGCAGCTCCGCCGCCACTGCCTACGTCTCTGCCGCCGCCGCGCTCCTCAAGCAGAAGTTCCCTGACCTCACTCCCGGCCAGATCGCCAACAGGCTGGTGAAGACGGCCGGCTTGGCGCAGGCCGAGAAGGCCAAGCACCTCAAGCTGCCGGACACGCACTACGGCTACGGCTTCATCCAGCCGGGCCCTGCCCTGCGGCGCGACATCGCCGCAGGTCCGGCCCAGGGCCCCCTGCCGATGCCGAAGGGTAAGGCATCCCAGACGGGCGTCGTCCCCGGCGCCGACAAGGGCTCCGACCCCAACCCCCCCATGGGCGGCAAGCAGACCGCCCTGCTCATCGGTGGCATCGCCCTCGGTGTCCTGGTCGTCGCCGGCATCGTCATCGGCATCGTGGTCGCCGTGCGCCGCCGCAACAAGACCGGCAACCAGGCCTGGGGCTGAGCCTCCGCTCCGTACCACTGCCGCGGCCGTTCCGCTCCGGAGCGGCCGCGGCGCATGTCTCAACCGCTTCTGGCCCCGAGGAGGACGGCAGTCTTCCTGAGGGCCGGTCTGGTCTGGCAGGGCACGATCGCGATAGCCGGAAGAAGGATGTCTTGGCGCACGATGCGCGTACACCGGCACCGGCGCTTGAGGCTCCGGACACGGCGGAGGTGTGGAAGACGCATTACCGTGCTCTGGCCGGACTCATCGCCTTGCGTCTGCTGGTCTCCGCGCTTCTCGTGGCCATCCCGGTCGTGTTGTCCCATGCCACGGGCTCGAACTCGATTTTCCTTACCCTGCCCATCGTTGCCGGTGTCTTCCTCTTCATCTTCACCCTGTGCCGGGTCATTTACGGAATCCGTGGATCCCAGTGCGCGCGTACTCCGCGGCTATCCGCTGGAGTTCCACCCCCGGGTGGTCAAGAAGCGTGAGCGGTGGACCCGGTACGGCAACGTCTTCGAGATCCGCGTGACGACGCGCGGGCAGCACGGGGCGCCGCTGATGCTGGCGGTCCCCGCGGCCGGACGCCGGCGGTGGCCGGAGGGTACGGAAGAAGGGGCGTGGGTCGCCGGTGACCTGGCCTTCGGTGGTGTCTTGGTGGTGCCCGGGAGCAAGGCGATGTTCTTCCTGAAGCCGGCGGACTGGGAAAAGTACGCCGGGCGACGTGCGGAGGCCGACCCCGAGCGCCTCGCACGAGCGGAGCAGGCGAGGCTCACGGACCGGACGAAGCGCGCGGTGATGATGCGGCCGGGGGCCTGATCCCTGAGCGTCACCTGCGTGCGCGGCGGGGAAATTCGGACGACGGGGCCGCATCGCCGCTGTTAGCTTCGGGCGTTATGGACCCCGTAGGTGAAAAAGCGATACGTGCCTCCTTTGTGAATTGCTCGAAGGGGGAGGCGAGCCGGATCAATCTGCCGGTGGGACTGGCCGGACTGCCGTGGCAGGATCTGGACTTCCTGGGGTGGCGGGATCCCGGGGCGCCGGACCGGAGTTATCTGGTGGCGCCGCGCGGCGACGGGCTCATCGGTGTCACGCTCAGGGTGCCGCAGGGAGTGCGGCGGAGTTTCACCAAGACGACGGTCTGTTCGGTCTGCATGACCGGGCATCCGGGGTCGGGGGTCAGTCTGCTGGCCGCGCGGCGGGCCGGCCCGTCCGGGCGGCAGGGAAACACCGTCGGCACGTACCTCTGCGCCGACCTCGCGTGTTCCCTCTACGTACGCGGGCGCAAGCGGTCCCAGCTCGCCGGGCGGCACGAGGAGACGCTGCCGCTGGAGGCACGGATCGAGCGCACGGTGCGCAACCTGGACGAGTTCCTCGACAAGGTGCTGGACGGCTGAGCCGGGGGAGGGGAGGGAGCGAGGGCGGGCGAGGGAGCGCTCTCGCAGGCCCTCGCACGAGCTCACACGCCCTCACCCGCCTTCGCACGTCCTCACCCACCTTCGCGCGGCCTCACCGCACGTCCGCACCGCCGCACGTCACGGGTTCTGGAACAGGACCTCCGGGTTGGCCGTGGACGGGCCGTTCAGCAGCGGGCGCGCGAGGCCGCGCAGGTGCTGGTCGAAGAAGGCGGTGACGTAGTCGCGGGTGATCTCCCCGGAGCGCTTGCCGGGGAGCGGGGCGGTGGGGTCGGTGATGCCGAGCTGGCCGCCCAGGACCGGGATGTCGATGAAGGTGAAGTGTCCGGCGTCGCGGACCGTGAGCCAGCGCTTCCAGCCGTCCAGCCGCCGCCAGGCACGCAGCCAGCTGGCGTCCTCGTCGTGCGGCGAGTGGCCGTTGAGCGTGCCGAGCATCAGGAACGGCCGGCCGTCGAGTCCGCCGCGGGGGACGGGCGCGGAGAACGTGCCGTCCATGTTGATGCCGGCGCGGATACGGGGGTCGGCTGCCATGGCGGCCGCGGCGGCGTTGCCGCCGATGGAGTGGCCGGCGGCGCCGATCCGCCGGGTGTCGATCATGGCGGAGTAGCGCCAGGCGGTCTGCTTTCTGTGACCACCCGGCCTCGTCAGGACGTCGAGGACGAAGCGGATGTCGGCGGCCCGGCCGGTGGCGACCTTGGCCATCAGCCGCTGCTGGGCGTCCTCGGGGGCCTTCTCGACCGTGTCGCAGGCGACGCAGGTGAGGGTGCGGCCGCCGGGGAAGGCCGTGCCGAAGGACTCGTAGGCGTGGTCGAGGAGGGCGACCACGTAGCCGTGTGAGGCGAGTTCCTCGGAGAGCAGGGAGAGCGTGGCGCGGTTGAGGGAGAAGCCGGGGGAGAGCACCACCAGCGGATGGGTGCCGGGGGCCGGCCGGGCGTCGGTGCGGGCGTGGGTACGGGTGGCGGCGAGCGCCTTGGCCAGCGGGGCGTCGGCGCGGTGGATGCCCTGGAGGAGGAGCTGGGCCTCCTTGGTGTCCATGTACGGGGCGCTGTGGTGGCCGGTGCCCGGGCGCGCCGGGTAATACAGCGAAACCATCAGCTCCCGTGCGCCCGCGGAGGGCACCCAGGGGTCCCGGCGCTGCTGGTCGGCGAGGTGCAGGGTGTCGCGCCCGACGGCGTAGGGGCCGGTGGGGCGCGGGAGGTGGAGCGTGGCGGCCGCCGGGGAGGCCGGGGCGGTGGCCGGCGTCGCCGGGTCCACGTGCGGGGCGGCGAGGGCGGCACCGGCGAGCGGGAGCGGCAGCGTGGCGGCGAGCGCCAACGCCACCGCGCCGCGGCGGAGTTGGTTGCGGACGTGCTTCCCGTGCTTCGAACCGTTCATGAAGCCTGAGCGTAAGCAGGGCGGTGCGCGGACGGTACTGACGAACGTCAGGGGTCGGCAGCGGCGTTCGCGGGTACCGGAGTGCCGTCTCACCGCCCGCACTTGGGTCACAGTCCGCACTTGGCTCACCGCCCGCACTTGGCTAGCCCGTGCTCGTCTCACAGCCCGTGCTTGGTCAGGAAGGTGTGGATCAACTCCTGCCATTCCGCGGGCCGTTCGACCATCGGGAGGTGGCCGGTGGCGATCTCCGCGTACTCGGCGCCGGGGATGTGGTCGGCCAGGTAACGGGAGTGGGACGGGTGCAGCAGGGTGTCCAGGGTGGTGGCGATGACCAGCGTGGGCACGGTGATCGTGGGCAGGTCGGCGGTGGTGTCCAGGGCGCGTACCAGCGCGGCCTGTTCGGCGGAGCCGGCGGGCGGCAGGGACGGGTCGGGGTCCAGGACGGCCGCGCGCTCGGCGGGGGAGAGGGCGTTGAAGGCCTCCGGGGCGAGGCCGCTGAGGGTCCGCACCTGGGCGAAGCCGGTGTAGTCCCCCTGCTCCAGGAGGCGCAGCCAGAGGTCGAGCCAGACTCTGGTCCGGGCGTCCGCCTTGGCGAGGCCGGCGGTCAGGACCAGTCCGCGGACCCGCTCGGGGTGCCGGGCCGCGGCCCGTACGGACACGGCGGTGCCCATGGAGAAGCCGATCACGGTGAAGGTGTCCATACCGGCCTCGGTGGCCTCGGCGACCAGGGCGTCGGCCAGGGCGTCCAGCTCCAACGGGCCGGTGGCGCGCGGGGTGTTGCCCGAGCCGGGGTAGTCGGGGGCCACGACGCGGTGGCCGGTGGCGGTCAGGGTGGGGATGAGGCCGCCGTAGTTGCCCTCGACGCTGCCGGTCGCGCCGTGGGCCAGCAGGATGCCGGGCCCGGCGGGATCACCGGCGACGGTGGTGGACAGCTGCGGAAGGGCGGTCGGGGATGCGGGAACCGATGCGGGAATCGATGCGGGAATCTGCGTCATGCGGAAGAGGTTGCAGTGTGACACCGGTGTCAAGGTCAAGTCGGTGCCGGGCCGTTCCCTTCGGCCCCGGTGCCGGAAGGGGGAGCGGATGCGGATCGGGGAACTGGCGCGGCGTACGGGAGTCAGTCCGCGGGTGCTGCGCTACTACGAGCAGCAGGGGTTGCTGAGCGCCGAGAGGGACGCGAACGGCTATCGGCGCTATCGAGGTGAGGAGGCGGTGGAGTCCGTACGGAGAGTGCGCGAGCTGCTCGCCGCGGGGCTGAACACCGACGAGATCCGCGGGCTGCTGCCCTGTGCCCAGGGCGGTCCGGGACTCACCCCGTGCGCGCTCTCGGCCGGGATCGTGGAGCGGAGGATGGCCCAACTGGACGCGGAATTGGCCGAGTTGGCCCAGCGGCGGGCGGCTCTGTCGGAGTATGCGCAGGTCATGCGGAAGCGCCGGGAGGAGGACGCGGCACTGGCGACGATGGCCCTGCGCTCGGCCTGACGCCACCGGGCGCCCGCCCCCGAAGAAGGCCGTAAGGCTCCTTGCGTTCTTTCCGATTCTTCTTGCGCTTTCCGCTTGCCATGACCGGCCCGTCCGGCCGATCCTCGTGTGCACGCCGTTCGGGGGAGCGGTGCGGAAGCAGGGGGCTGCCGTGTTACGAGTGCACTTCACCGGGCAGGACTTGGCGCGTACGAGGGTGGCGGAGGGCGCCGACCCGCTCTGGGAGACCGCGCTGAGCCTGCAGATCCTGCGGGAGGACCGCGGCGAGCCGGCGCTGGCCGCCTGGCGGCAGCACGCGGTGCGGCACGGCCCCGGGCCGCTGCGGACCCTGTTCCCGCTGGTGCCGCTGCGCGGCTACTTCCCGGACTTCCTCACGCCCTACGCCGCGCTGGAGGGCGTCGAGCCGGGGCTGGAGGCGGTGATGCGCACCCCGCGCACGCGACTGCGCGCCGAGGTGGCGCTGCTGGCCGGGCACCGGGCGCTGCCGGGCGAGGCGCGCGGAATCGGGGAGGGCGAACCGGCCGCGCTGCGCCAACTGGCGCGCAGCCTGCGGACGTACCACCACCTGGCGGTCGCGCCGGCCTGGCCGCGGATCGCCGGGCGGGTGGGCGCGGACCGGGCGTTGCGGGTGCACGCCCTGGCGCAGTCCGGGGCGGCGGCGATGCTGCGGACGTTCGGGCCGGCGATGCGCTGGCGGCCGCCGGTGCTGGAGGTGGCGTACCCGGTGGAGCGGGAGCTGTTCCTCCAGGGGCGGGGGCTGGTGTTCGTGCCGTCGTACTTCTGCCGGGGCGGGCCCATCGCGCTGGTGGACGACGCGCTGCCGCCGGTGCTGGTGTATCCGGCGGCCGAGCCGGAGGCGGCCGGGTCAGAGGCGGCCGGGCACGCCGAAGGGCCCCGCTCCCGTGCGTACGGGGGCGGGGCCCTCGGGGACGTTCCGGTCCCGGCCGGCGTCCGGGCCGGGGCCCGGGCCGCCGTCCGGCGCTGAACGGCGGTGCTAGAAGCGCCGGGTGATCAGCGCCCGCTTGACCTCTTGGATGGCCTTGGTGACCTCGATGCCACGCGGGCAGGCCTCGGAGCAGTTGAAGGTCGTCCGGCAGCGCCAGACGCCGTCCTTGTCGTTCAGGATCTCCAGGCGCTGCTCGCCGCCCTCGTCGCGCGAGTCGAAGATGAAGCGGTGCGCGTTGACGATCGCCGCCGGGCCGAAGTACTGGCCGTCGTTCCAGAACACCGGGCACGAGGACGTGCAGGCGGCGCACAGGATGCACTTGGTGGTGTCGTCGAAGCGCTCGCGGTCCTCGGCGGACTGCCGGCGCTCACGGGTCGGCTCGTTGCCGGTCGTGATGAGGAAGGGCATCACGTCCCGGTACGCCTGGAAGAAGGGCTCCATGTCGACGACAAGGTCCTTCAGCACCGTCAGGCCCTTTATGGCCTCGACCGTGATCGGCTTCTCCGGGTTGATGTCCTTGATCAGCGTCTTGCAGGCGAGACGGTTGCGGCCGTTGATCCGCATGGCGTCCGAACCGCAGATGCCGTGGGCGCAGGAACGGCGGAAGGTCAGCGACCCGTCCAGCTCCCACTTGATCTTGTGGAGGGCGTCCAGGACGCGCTCCTTCGGGTCGATCTCCAGCTGGAAGTCCTCCCAGCTGGCGTCCTCCGAGATCTCCGGGTTGAACCGGCGGATCCGGAAGGTGACCGTGATGTACGGGGAGTCGGCGAAGCCGGGCTCGGGCTGGCCGGCCTCAGCCGCCTTGTCCAGGGTCGGGGTAGCCATCAGTACTTACGCTCCATCGGCTGGTAGCGGGTCTGCACGACCGGCTTGTAGTCGAGACGGATCGACTCGGTGCCGTCGTCGCCCACCTCGCGGTACGCCATGGTGTGCCGCATGAAGTTGACGTCGTCGCGGTTGGGGTAGTCCTCGCGGTAGTGACCGCCGCGGGACTCCTTGCGGGCCAGTGCGGACACGGCCATGACCTCGGCCAGGTCGAGCAGGTTGCCCAGCTCGATGGCCTCCAGCAGGTCGGTGTTGAACCGCTTGCCCTTGTCCTGGATGGACACGTTCAGGTACCGCTCGCGCAGCTCGCCGATCTTCTCGACCGCGGTCTTGATCGTCTGCTCGGTGCGGAACACCATCACGTTGGCGTCCATGGTCTCCTGCAGCTCCTTGCGGATCTCGGTGACCCGCTCGCTGCCGGTGGCGGTGCGCAGCCGCTCGACCTGCTCCTCGACCAGCTTCGCCGGGTCCTCGGGGAGCTCGACGAAGTCGGCGGTGGCCGAGTACTCCGCCGCCGCGATGCCGGCCCGGCGGCCGAAGACGTTGATGTCCAGCAGGGAGTTGGTGCCGAGGCGGTTGGCGCCGTGCACGGAGACGCAGGCGACCTCGCCGGCCGCGTACAGACCCGGGACGACCGTCGTGTTGTCGCTCAGGACCTCACCCTCGACGTTCGTCGGGATGCCGCCCATGGCGTAGTGCGCGGTGGGCTGGATCGGGATCGGGTCCGTGTAGGGCTCGATGCCGAGGTACGTCCGGGCGAACTCGGTGATGTCCGGGAGCTTGGCGTCGAGCTGCTCCGGCGGAAGGTGCGTCAGGTCGAGGTAGACGTGGTCGCCCTCGGGACCGCAGCCCCGGCCCTCGCGGATCTCGGTGTAGATGGAGCGCGAGACGACGTCGCGGGACGCGAGGTCCTTCATGACCGGCGCGTACTTCTCCATGAAGCGCTCGCCGTCCTTGTTGCGGAGGATGCCGCCCTCACCGCGGGCGCCCTCCGTCAGCAGGATGCCCATCCGCCAGATGCCGGTCGGGTGGAACTGGAAGAACTCCATGTCCTCCAGCGGCAGCCCGCGGCGGTAGACGGCGGCCTGGCCGTCACCGGTCAAGGTGTGCGCGTTGGAGGTCACCTTGAAGAACTTGCCGCAGCCGCCGGAGGCGTAGATGACGGCCTTCGCCTGGAAGACGTGGATCTCGCCGGTGGCGAGCTCGTACGCCACCACACCGGCCGACTTCTTGACGCCGTCGACCTCGGTGATCAGCTGGTCGAGGACGTAGAACTCGTTGAAGAACTCCACGCCCTCCTTGACGCAGTTCTGGTACAGCGTCTGGAGGATCATGTGGCCGGTGCGGTCGGCCGCGTAGCACGACCGGCGGACCGGGGCCTCACCGTGGTTGCGGGAGTGACCGCCGAAGCGGCGCTGGTCGATCGTGCCGTCCGGCGTGCGGTTGAACGGCAGGCCCATCTTCTCCAGGTCGAGGACCGAGTCGATGGCCTCCTTCGCGAGGATCTCGGCGGCGTCCTGGTCGACCAGGTAGTCACCGCCCTTGACCGTGTCGAAGGTGTGCCACTCCCAGTTGTCCTCCTCGACGTTCGCGAGGGCGGCGGCCATACCGCCCTGGGCGGCGCCGGTGTGGGAGCGGGTCGGGTAGAGCTTCGTCAGGACCGCGGTGCGGCTGCGCTTGGTCGCCTCGATGGCGGCGCGCATGCCCGCGCCGCCGGCGCCGACGATGACGGTGTCGTACTTGTGGATCTTCATGGTTCCAGTCAGCCCCGGCTTCAGGAGATGTTCGGGTCGAAGGTGAAGATCACCAGCGTGCCCAGAAGGACGGTGAACACCGTCGCGGTGTACAGCAGCATCTTCAGCCAGAAGCGGGTGTTGTCCCGCTGCGCGTAGTCGTTGATGACGGTGCGCAGGCCGTTGGCGCCGTGCAGCATGGCCAGCCACAGCATCAGCAGGTCCCAGACCTGCCAGAACGGCGAGGCCCAGCGGCCGGCGACGAAGGCGAAGCCGATCTTGGAGACACCGCCGTCGAGCACGAGCTGGATCAGCAGGTGGCCCAGGACCAGGACGACCAGGACGATGCCGGACAGCCGCATGAACAGCCAGGCCTGCATCTCGAAGTTGCCCCGGGAGGCGCGTCCGGTCTTCTTGGTGCGCTTGCGCGGCGGCTCGATGACCGGGGCCGGGTTGTCCACGTCGTAGAGGCGGACGTCGTTCGCGGTGGCGCCTGCGGAAGTGGTTTCAGCGGACATCTCGCGTCAGCTCCCGAACAGCGTGCGCAGGGTGTGCTGCAGCACGGGGTAGAAGGCACCGGCCATCAGCACGACCCAGACACCCACGACGGTCCACAGCATCTGCTTCTGGTACTTCGGGCCCTTCGACCAGAAGTCGACCAGGACGACCCGCAGGCCGTTGAGCGCGTGGAAGAGGATGGCGGCCACCAGGCCGTACTCCATCACATTGACGATCGGCGTCTTGTAGGTCGCAACGACGTTGTCGTACGCGTCGGGGGAGACGCGGACGAGAGCGGTGTCGAGGACGTGTACGAACAGGAAGAAGAAGATGAGGACGCCGGTGACTCGGTGAGCCACCCAGGACCACATGCCTTCCCGGCCGCGGTACAGCGTTCCAGCCGGCACGGAAAAACCCTCCGGGAGCGGGGATTGGGGCGCCAGCCGGCTTCTCTGTCGGTCGGGCCCGGCCGGGTACGGTCCACCGGCCGCTCGTCATCGTATCGACGAGTTGTCGGTTCCTCGCGCGGGGGTCCTTAGGTGTGATCAAACAGGCACCAACGGGCTATCACACAAGGACGAACCGGGACTTTGCCGGGCATACGGCGTGATTGCCGCGAGCTCGGGCCCGTGCTACGGCGGGCGCCGGTCTCAGGCCGCGAGGCGGCGCAGCCGGCCGCGCGCCACCCGCCGGAGCTGCTCCGCGGTGACCGACCGCTCCTCGTCCGGGCCGTTGCCCAGCCGCATGCGGATGCCGAACAGGATCTGGTCGAGCGCCTCCTCCTCCCGGCAGCCGTCCAGGCAGATCACGAACGCATGACGGAAGCGCTGCTCGTATGCGGCGTATGCGGCATTCAGGGCGGTACGGGCGGCGGGTGCGCCGGGTGCACCGGGTCCGTGGACGCCGGCCGGGGGCCGCGGCGGGGACTCGGCGGCGAGCGCCTCGTCCAGCCCGGCCGCCGGAAGACCCGCGAAGGCCCGGTCGGCGGCGGCGAGCAGGGCCTCCGGATCCCGGTACGGGCGCCGGTCGGCGAGCTGCCCGGCCCACTCGCGGCTGCCGCAGCAGCGCAGCAGCGCGGCCAGCGCGCCGTCCCGGTCCAGGGCGTTGAGGCGGCGCAGCCCCGTGCCGTCGGGGCGGGGTCGCGGCAGGGCGGCGGAGGGGACCTGCGAGGGTATGCCGCACCGTGCGGGCTGGGGGCGCAGCGTCGGCCGGGCGGCCGGGGTGTCACCGGACAGCGTGGGCTCCTCGGACGGATGCGATCGGAACGGTTCGACAGGTGCGGGGCGGGCGACTGACGGAAGCTGAGGGAAGCGGACCGACGCCGGGACGCGGAACGAAGCGGCGACGGGTGTGGCGGTGGTGCGTGGAACACGACACCCCGGCGGTATCCGGTGGTTCCGGAAGAGCCCTGGGAAAGGGGTGACGAACGAGGACGCCACGCTAACGACGCCTGTCGACAGCTGTCCGACGGATGCGCGAATTTCACCCGGAGGAGAGAGTTCCCGCACATCCGGTGGACGACCGGCCCCGCACACCTGGCAATGCCTTCGCCCCGAAAAGTGAGGATTGCACGATGTCGAACCCGATGCGGCCGTCGCGCGCCGCGCTGCCGGCCGCGGCGCTCACCGGCGCGCTGCTGCTCGCCGGCTGCTCCCACTCAGCCGGCACCGAGTCCCCCGGCAGCACCAGCGCCAAGGTGAACCCCTCGGCCGCGGCCACCCCGAGCTGGGCGCCGGTCACCGGAACGCCGCAGGTCATCCCGGCGGTCCGCAAGTTCCACCGGGCCGAGGGGCGCGGCTGGCGCCCCTCCGAGGGGGCCCGGGTGGTGGTCCCGGCCGGCAAGGGGAGCAATGTCGCCGACGAGGCCGCCCTGATGGCCCGTGACCTCGGCGGCCTGACCGTCGTCTACGGCGACGAGCCGGTCCGCCCCGGAGACATCGAAGTGAAGCTCTCCGCGAAGAACGGCGGCAAACAGGGCAACAACCTGCCCGTCCGGAGCGCCGACGACGAGGCCTACACCCTCACCGTCAAAGGGACCCGGCTCACTCTCACGGCCCCCACCGACGCCGGCATTTTCTACGGCACCCGCACGATCAAGCAGGCCGTCCGTGCCGCCGGCGGGCTCCCCGAGGGCAGCATCCAGGACCGCCCGGACCGCCCGCAGCGCGGAATGTCGCTGGACAACGCCCGCAAGCCGTTCACCGAAGCGTGGATCGAGGCGCGGCTGCGGGAGATCGCCGACCTCAAGCTCAACCAGTTCCAGCTGCACTTCTCCGACGACCAGGGCTTCCGCATCCAGAGCGACACCCACCCCGAGGTGGTCTCCGCCGACCACCTCACCAAGGCCCAGGTCCGCCGGATCATCGCGCTCGCGCGCAGCCTGCACATCTCCGTCGTCCCGGAACTGGACTCGCCCGGCCACCTGGGCAAGGTGCTGGAAAGCCATCAGGATCTCCAGTTGCACCGCGCCTCGGGCAGCGTGGTCCCCGGCGCGATCGACATCTCCAACCCCAAGGCGGCGCCGCTGATCGACTCGCTGCTCAAGGAGATGAGCGACCTGTTCACCAACCCCAAGGGCGCCCCCGCCTACTGGCACCTGGGCGGCGATGAGTACCAGGCACTGCTGTCGTCCACCCCGGCGACCACGTATCCGCAGCTCACCCGGGCCGCGCGGCAGAAGTACGGACCCAACGGCACCATCGAGGACCTGGCCACCGGCTGGCTCAACGACCGGCAGAAGACCGTCGAGGGGCAGGGCAAGAACCGGATCGAGGCCTGGAACGACGGCTTCTTCTCCAGCCCCGCGGTCAGCGCCGACAAGAACCGGACGGTCGCCTACTGGACCGGCAAGGAGATCGGCAAGCGTCCCCCCGAGGCATTCCTGCGCGAGGGCCGCAACGTGCTCAACTTCAACGACGAGTACCTCTACTACGTCCTCGGCCAGCCCAACCAGTTCACCTATCCCACCGGTAAGCGCATCTACGAGAGCTGGACGCCGCTGGTCATCCGCGGCACCGGCCCGGTGAACGTCCCCGCCTCCCTGACCGGCCCGGATCGGATCCCCGGCGCGCGCTTCGCGATCTGGTGCGACCGGTCGCAGGCACAGACCGCGCCGCAGGTGGCCGCCGGAATCCGGATGCCGCTGGCGGCACTGGCACAGAAGACCTGGGCCCCGGGGACACCGGCCCTGTCCTGGACGGCCTTCACGGCCCTGGCCAAGAAGGCGGGCTTGTCCGGTTGATGAGGAATGCGGCCCGCCGAGCGGGCCGCCACCCGGTAAGAAACGGGTGAGAGAAAGAGGCCGGCAGAAGCCTGGCCCACGAGGACGGCCGGGGCCGCCACCCCCCGATACGGGCTGACGTTGCTCTCGACGGGGGAGGGGGAATTCGGCATCAGGCTCCGTGGCGGCCTGGGCCCACGAGGACGGCCGGGGCCGCCACCCCCCACAGGAGAGGCCCCGGCCGTCGTTCGTGGAGGGCCGTAACGGCCCTCTATCCGGTACAGCGCCGGACGGCCCGAAAGCGTCACACGGGGTGCGGGCGGTGGTACGGCCAGTGGTCTGGACGCGGGCCCGGCCAGGCCCGTAACGTGCGCATCCGCGCCGGTGGGCGCACGGTCTCCCGTATTCCGGTCCCGTGCGGTCCGCGATCCGGCCCGGGTGCGGAGCGGGTGTGCGCACGGGTTACGGTCAGCAGGAACAGCGGGGTTACCGGGGGTTCTCCCGGAGCCCCGATCTACGGCGAAGCGAAGCACTGAAGCAGCAAGGACCGGGCGGCGGACATTCCACGTGCGACAGGATGGACCCGTGCGAGGGGACGACATTCAGCCGGACGACCGCCGGCTGACGGTGGCCGTACAGGCGGCGCAGGACGGCGACGAGGCAGCGTTCCGTACCGTCTACCGCGCCGTACACCCCCGACTTCTGGGGTATGTACGGACGTTGGTGAGCGAAGCGGACGTCGAGGACGTCACCTCCGAGGCCTGGCTGCAGATAACCCGCGACCTCGCCCGCTTCAGCGGCGACGCCGACCGCTTCCGCGGCTGGGCCGCCCGGATCGCCCGCAATCGCGCCCTGGACCACATCCGGATGCGCGGCCGGCGCCCGGCGATCGGCGGCGACGAGAGCGAACTGGCCGACACCCCGGCGACGTCCGACACCGCCGGTGAGGCCCTGGAGGCCCTCGGCACCGGCCGCACCATGCAGCTGATATCCCGGCTGCCGCAGGACCAGGCCGAGGCCGTGGTGCTCCGCGTGGTGGTCGGGCTCGACGCCAAGAGCGCGGCCGAGGTGCTCGGCAAACGGCCCGGTGCGGTACGCACCGCCGCACACCGCGGACTCCGGAAGCTCGCCGAACTCATCGGCGACCCGCAGGGCGCCGGGGACCACGTCCCCGAGCAGCAGCGCGCCGGGGACGTGGCGGATTCCCGCCTACGGGGTGTGACGGAATCGGCCGCACGAACGCAGAAGGACATGTGATGGCCGACGATCGGTACGACTGGCTCGACAAGGACACTGCGGAGCGACTGCTGCGTGGTGAGCGAGTCGGCTCCCCGTACGACGCCGGCGCACAGGAACTCGAACAACTGCTGGCGGCCGCCGCCGCGGTCGGCGCGCGGGCCCCCGAGGCCGCGCCGCTGCCCGGCGAGGAGGACGCCGTCGCCGCGTTCCGCCGGGCCGTTCCGTACGGCTCCGGAGCCCGTTCGGCACGCCGCGGCTCCGACGCCGCCGTGCCGACGGTCCACGCCGCCGACGTTGCCGAACGCACCCGGTTCGCCCGCCCCTTCCGGCGCGGCTTCGCCGTTGCGCTGGCGGCCTGCGCCATCGGCGGGGTCGCCGTCGCGGCCGGGGCGGGGGTCCTGCCCGGCCCTTTCCGCGGTGGCGAGGAGCCCGGACCGGGGTCCAGTGCCTCCTCCGCCAGGACGCCCGGACCGCTGGCCACCACTGAGCCCGGCGAGGCCCAGACCGACGGCACCACGGGCAGCACGCCCGACGCGACGCACGGCGGGACGTCCACCGCGCCCTCCGACACCGCGACGCCCGGGGCCAGTCCCGGCGCGACCGGGGTGCCGGGCAGCGGTACGCCCGGCCGGCACGGCGACCAGGGCGGCAAGAAGACCGACCCCGGCCGCGGCGCCAAGAAGAAACTTCTGCTCACTCTCTGTCAGGAGTACGAGTCCGGCAACCGGGACCGTATGGACCGCGACAAGCGGCAGCGCCTCGAACGCCGGGCCGGCGGCGCGGACAACGTGCACACCTTCTGCCGGGCCTATCTGGCGCGCTATCAGTCCGGTGGCGGCTCGGGTGACAACGATGGCGTCGTCGGCAATCTGACCGGCGGCACCGGGACCACCGACAGCACCGGCCAGACCGGTGGCTCCGCCGGCTCCGGCGACGAGGAGGGCGACCAGCCCGCCCCGTCGCCCAGCGACTCCACCCCCGCCCCCACGCCCTCCGTGACCAGCACGGATCCCGCCGGGACGACCCCGAGCAGCACGGCCTCCGGCCGGGTGTGACGTTTTTTGAGCCGGTGACGCAGTACTGAGTGAAGCCGACTGGTCATCGGCTGCGCGAGAGCCGGGGTTCCCCCCGTACCCACGGCTCAGCGCATTTGGCGCGGGCGGGGCACGTTCCCCCGGCCCTGCCCGCGCCCTTCTCCCTCTTCACGGCCTTCTCTCCCCGGTGGTCCACCCCTAGTGGTAGACGACCACCTTGGTCCCCTTGTGCACCGCCGCGAACAGCGACGCGATCTTGTCCTTGTCCCGGACGTTGACGCAGCCGTGCGAGGCGCCGCGGTAGCCGCGGGCCGCGAAGTCCGCGGAGTAATGCACCGCCTGGCCGCCGCTGAAGAACATCGCGTACGGCATGGCCGAGTGATACAGCGTCGAGACATGGCGCCGGCTCTTGAAGGCGATGGCGAAGGTGCCCTCCCGGGTCGGGGTGTACTGCGAGCCGAAGCGGACGTCCATCGCGGACACCACCCGCCCGTCGACCACCCAGGCCAGGGTGTTGCTCCGCTTGCTGATGCAGATCACCCGGCCCCGCAGACAGCGCGGATCCGGTACGCCGACCGGCCTGGTGGTCGGCGGGTAGAGCTCCGTCCGCGACGGCTCACGGGTGCGGGCCTGCAGCGCACGCCACGCCGCGGGCTGCACCGTCCCCGTACGCGGCAGCCCCTGGTGCTTCTGGAACGTGCGGACCGCGGTGGCGGTGACCGCGGCGTAATAGCCCGTCGGGGCGCGGTCGAACAGACCCAGCTGGGTCAATCGCGCCTGGAGTTCGCGGACCTGCGCGCCGCGCGAGCCCACCGCCAGGACCGCGCGCGGGGCCCGCGGCGCCGGATGCCCGGTGCGGTGCGGGCGCGCGGGAGCGGTGTGCCGGGCGGGCGCGGGGTGGGCGGTCAGCGGTGGGGGAGCGGGGGTGGTCGGGGCGTAGCGGACGCCCTTGCTGTCCGGCGCGCCGGTCCTGGTCACCGTCACCGGCCGGCAGCCCACCGCGAGCGCCGCCACCACCAGCACCGCGGCCGCCACCGGCGCCGTACGTCTTCCGCTGCTCCGCCTCATGCGCTACCCCCGGATCTGGGCGGCCCGACCGGCCAGTGGAGATGCTTCCCAGCGCTGCGGCGTGGCGAACCTGCGGGCATGCTGTGAGCAAGGCGTAAAACCGTGACGACGGTGCATCGACCGTCGGAAAAGGACCACCGGATCGCGGTCACCCAGGCGGAGGCGTACTTCCATGGCGCAGGAACCGGGCAGTGTGCGGCACAACGAGAGCGGTCTGCCCGTCGAGCCGGTGTACGGGCCGGAGGCACTGGCCGGCTGGGACCCCGAACGCCGCCTCGGCGCGCCCGGCGGCTACCCCTACACCCGCGGCATCCACCCGACGATGTACGCCGGACGGCCCTGGACGATGCGCCAGTACGCGGGCTTCGGCACCGCCCGGGAGTCCAACGCCCGCTACCGGCAGCTGATCGCCCACGGCACCACCGGCCTGTCGGTCGCCTTCGACCTGCCGACCCAGATGGGCCACGACTCCGACACCCCGATCGCCTCCGGGGAGGTCGGCAAGGTCGGGGTGGCCATCGACTCCGTCGAGGACATGCGGGTGCTGTTCGGCGGCATCCCGCTGGACAAGGTCTCCACGTCCATGACGATCAACGCCCCCGCGGCGCTGCTGCTGCTCCTCTACCAACTGGTCGGCGAGGAGGAAGGGGTGCCGCCCGGCCACCTGACCGGCACCGTCCAGAACGACATCCTGAAGGAGTACATCGCCCGCGGCACCTACATCTTCCCGCCGGCGCCCTCGCTGCGGCTGGTCTCCGACGTCTTCCAGTACTGCCGTACCGAGATCCCCCGCTGGAACACCATCTCGATCTCCGGCTACCACATGGCCGAGGCCGGCGCCTCCCCCGCGCAGGAGATCGCCTTCACCCTCGCCAACGGCATCGAGTACGTCCGGACCGCGCTCGCCGCCGGCATGGACGTCGATGACTTCGCCCCCCGGTTGTCCTTCTTCTTCGTCTCCCGCACCACCCTCCTCGAAGAGGTCGCGAAATTCCGTGCCGCCCGCCGCATCTGGGCCCGCGTCATGCGCGAGGAATTCGGCGCACGGAACCCGAAATCCCTCATGCTGCGCTTCCACACCCAGACGGCCGGTGTGCAACTCACCGCCCAGCAGCCGGAGGTGAACCTCGCCCGGGTCACCGTCCAGGCCCTGGCCGCGGTGCTCGGCGGCACCCAGTCGCTGCACACCAACTCCTTCGACGAGGCGATCGCCCTGCCCACGGACAAGGCGGCCCGGCTCGCCCTGCGGACCCAGCAGGTGCTGGCCCACGAGACCGATGTGACCGCCACCGTCGATCCGTTCGCCGGCTCCTACGCGGTCGAGTCGATGACCGACGACGTGGAGGAGGCCGCCCTCGCGCTGATGCGGCGGGTCGAGGAGATGGGCGGCGCGGTCGCCGCCATCGAACACGGCTTCCAGAAGAAGGAGATCGAGCGCAACGCGTACCGCATCGCGCAGGAAACGGACGCCGGCGACCGGGTCGTCGTCGGCGTCAACCGCTTCCTCCTCGACGAGGAGGAACCGTACGAGCCGCTGCGCGTCGACCCCGCGATCGAGGCCCAGCAGGTCGAACGCCTCGCCCTGCTACGGTCCCGCCGCAGCGGCCCCGCGGTCACCGCCGCCCTCGACACCCTCCGCAAGGCCGCTAAGTCCCCGGACAACGTCCTCCCCCCGATGCGGGATGCGCTCCGCGCCCGGGCGACGGTGGGCGAGGTGTGCGACGCGCTTCGGGACGTCTGGGGCACGTACGTCCCGCCGACAGGGCTTTAGCCCACGTACCCGTCTGCGGCGCCGCCGGTGTTGCTCGCCGTTGCGCGCTTGCGGTGCCCCCGCACGTAGCCGTCTGTCCCGCCGCGGGGCTTGGTCGTCGTTGCGCGCTTTGCGGCGCCTCCCACGTACCTGGCTGTCCCGCCGTCGGGGTTGCTCGCCGTTGCGCTTTGCGGCGCCCCGCACGTACTCGTCTGTCCCGCCGTTGTTGCTTCTCGCCGTTGCGCCTGCGGCGGGCTGGGTGTGTGTTGGGTGCGGTGACGGGCCTCCGGGGCCGGTTGTGTGGACTGCTGACGCTTTACGTCCACACAACCGGCCCCTCCGGCCCGTCCCCTCCCGTTGGGGAAGGGGAATGCGGTGGGTGGGGGCGGGCGTTGGGGGTACAAGGGGGCTTGCGGACCCGTAGGGGACGGTCGAACAGAACCCGTAAGGGTCACGAGCGCCCCTTGCGGGCCTCAACTCGGCGGCTGGGGAGGGTATTCCCGACACCACGCCACGACGCGACGTGCACCCGGGGCAACGACACTCAGCCCCACCGGCCTCCCAACCCCCCACTCACGGGAGGGGACAGACCGGAGGACGAAGTCTGTAGGGCTGTCACCGCACCCGACAAACAAACGCCCGCCGATAGGCGCAACGGCGACCAGCCACCGCGGTGGAACGGCCAAGTACGTGGGAGGGAACAATGGACGCATGTCCAGTCCGCGTCGTGCGTGCCCCGTGTGTACTCGAGAGATCGCCGTTGTCGGCGGCCGCTTTGCCCGGCATGACCCGCCGGGGCGGCGGACGGGGCTGGAGCTGATCTCCTGTCCGGGGTCACGGCGGATCGCCCCGCTGATGGCCCCCGCCGAGCGGCTCTTCGACCCCGAGGAGCCCCCGTTCCCGGGCCAGCAGCCGCTGTTCTGACGCGCACCCCCACCGGCCTTTTCCCTCTCCCCAACGGGAGGGGCTGGACCGGAGGACGAAGTCTGGAGGGCCGGCACCGCACCCGACAACCACCCAGCCCGCCGCATGGGGGTACCTCCCACGCCCTTCAGGCAGTGGGGGAGCAACGGCGAGCAACAACCGCGGCGGGACGGCCGAGTACGTGGGAGGGACCAACTACGGTGCCAGGACGTCCAGTTCGGCCATCGCGCCTGTCGTGATCTCGCGGGTCAGCCGCTCCGCGGCACCCGCGTCGCCGGTGCGGACCGCCTCGGCGACCTGGACGTGGAGGGTGACCGCGGCCGGGTCGGGGTCGGTGAACATGACGTGGTGGTGGGTGCGGCCGGTCAGGACGGCCGCGACGACGTCCGCGAGGCGGGCGAACATCTCGTTGCCGGAGGCGGCGAGGATCACGCGGTGGAAGGCCACGTCGTGGACCAGGTACGCGTCGAGCTGCTGGCCGCGCGAGGTGGCGACCATGCCCATCGCGTGTTCGGTGAGTTCGGCGCACTGGGCGGGCGTGGCGTGCTGGGCGGCGAGTCCCGCGGCGACCGGTTCGACGGCCGAGCGCAGGACGGTCAGCGAGCGCAGCTGGCGGGGGCGGTCCCGGCCGGTCAGCCGCCAGCCGATGACCCGCGGGTCGTAGACGTTCCACTCCTCGGTGGGGCGGACGGTCACCCCGACCCGGCGCCGGGAGGCGACCAGCTGCATGGATTCCAGGACCCGGATCGCCTCGCGGATGACCGTGCGCGAGACGTCGAAGCGCTGTGCCAGCTCGTCGGTGCGCAGGACCGTGCCCGGAGGGTGGTCGCCCGCGGTGATCTCGGGCCCGAGGGCCTCCAGCACGCGGCCGTGCAGGCCCTTCCCCTCGTTCTCCATGGAGTAAGCGTACGTTCCCGCCTCCCGGGCCAATTAAGTATGACGTTTGCATCACAGACTCTTGAATACGTCGTATGTAATCGGCTTCAGTGGGGGTCCACGGGGTCAAGGAAGACAGCGAGGTAACCCGGGATGAGCACTCCCGAAGCCGCCCCTGACGTCATCGTCGTCATGGGTGTGGCCGGCACCGGCAAGACCACCATCGGCCCGCTGGTGGCCGCCGAACTGGGCGTCCCGTACGCCGAGGGCGACGACTTCCATCCCCCGGCCAACATCGCCAAGATGACGGCCGGTGTCCCGCTGGACGACGCCGACCGCGGCCCCTGGCTCGATGCGATCGGCGCCTGGGCGCACGACCGGGCCGGGCGGGGCGGCGTGGTCAGCAGCTCGGCGCTGAAACGGGCCTACCGGGACCGGCTGCGGGCCGCCGCCCCGGGCCTCGTCTTCCTGCATCTGACCGGTGACCGCGCGCTGATCCAGGCGCGGATGGCCGAGCGTCAGGGCCACTTCATGCCGACCGCGCTGCTGGACTCGCAGTTCGCCACGCTCGAACCCCTCGGGCCGGACGAGGCGGGCGTCGCGGTCGACGTCGCCGGCACCCCGCAGCAGATCGCCGGGCGGGCGGTGGCCGCACTGCGTGCGCAGGCCGCATCCGCCGGGTAGCCCCTTCTCCCCCACCCGTCCACCCAAGTCCTCCCTCCCGTCCAACCAAGGGAAGCGCCGTGACACATCTCAGCGTCGAGATGCTCGCAGCGGACGCGACCGTGCCGATCACCTCGGCCGGTCACGCCCAGCTGGGCATCGCCGTCCTGGCCGGCATCGCCGTCATCGTCCTGCTCATCACCAAGTTCAAGCTGCACGCCTTCCTGTCGCTGATCATCGGCTCGCTGGTGCTCGGGGCGGTGGCCGGGGCACCGCTCGACAAGGTCATCGTCAGCTTCTCGACGGGGCTGGGGACCACGGTCGCCGGGACCGGGGTGCTGATCGCGCTCGGCGCGATCCTCGGCCGGCTGCTCGCCGACTCCGGCGGCGCGGACCAGATCGTCGACACGATCCTGGCGCGGGCGGGACGGCGGGCGATGCCCTGGGCGATGGTGCTGATCGCCGGGATCGTCGGGCTGCCGATCTTCTTCGAGGTCGGCATCGTGCTGCTGATCCCGGTGGTCCTGCTGGTCGCCAAGCGCGGCAACTTCTCGCTGATGCGGATCGGCATCCCGGCGCTGGCCGGACTGTCCGTCATGCACGGGCTGATCCCGCCGCACCCCGGCCCGCTGGTGGCGATCGACGCGGTCGGCGCGAACCTCGGCATCACCCTGGCGCTGGGCGTCGTCGTCGCCGTGCCGACCGCGATCATCGCGGGCCCGGTCTTCTCGCGTTACGCGGCCCGCTGGGTGGATGTCCGCCCGCCCGAGAAGATGATCCCGGAAAGGGCCTCCGCCGACCTGGAGAAGCGGCCCGGGTTCGGGATAACCGTGGCCACCGTGCTGCTGCCGGTCGTGATGATGCTGGCCAAGGCGCTGGTGGACGTCGTCGTCGACGATCCGAAGGCCGGTGTGCAGCGGGTCTTCGACGTGGTCGGGTCGCCGCTGATCGCCCTGCTGACCGCGGTGATCGTCGCGATGTTCACGCTCGGCCGGGCGGCCGGTTTCAGCCGCGGGCGGACCGCGGCCACCGTGGAGAAGTCACTCGCCCCGATCGCCGGCGTGGTGCTGATCGTCGGCGCGGGCGGTGGCTTCAAGCAGACGCTGGTGGACTGCGGCGTGGGCCAGATGATCCTGGACGTCTCCAAGGGCTGGCACCTCTCCACGCTGCTGCTGGCCTGGCTGATCGCGGTCGCCATCCGGCTCGCGACCGGCTCGGCGACGGTGGCCACCATCTCGGCCGCCGGTCTGGTGGCCCCGCTCGCCGCGGACATGAGCACCACTCATGTGGCGCTGCTGGTCCTGGCGATCGGCTGCGGCTCGCTGTTCTTCAGCCATGTCAACGACGCCGGCTTCTGGCTGGTCAAGGAGTACTTCGGGATGAGCGTCGGCCAGACGCTGAAGACCTGGTCGGTGATGGAGACGCTGATCTCGGTGGTCGGCATCGGGTGCGTGCTGTTGCTCTCCCTGGTCGTGTAGCCCCTGTTCATGGTCCTTCAGGGCGGACCCCTGCCGCCCCAGGCGCCGCACCCCCCTCAGGTGCCCGTTCCCGGCGCGAGGCCGTACGGCGGAGTTCCCGCTCGTACGGCCTCGCGCGCTTGTGGAACCGCAGGTCAGGCGGCCGGCTGCGGGGCGGGTGCGCCGGTGTACGCGGCCAGGGCCTCGGCCACCGCGGTGGTGGCGCCGGTGGCCGGGGCGACGACGGCGAGGTAGCCGTCCGGGCGGACGAGGAGGACGGCGGGGTCGTCGCCGTAGGCGGCGCGGAGGTGGCCGTCGGTGTCGATCAGGTCGGGGTCCGGGCCGCCGGCGCGGACGATCCGCAGCAGGGCCGGGTCGGCGGGCAGCGCGGCGGCGTCCAGGTCGGTCTCGCCGAGGACGAGCAGGGTGAAGTGCGGGCCCCGGTAGGTGTCGAAGAGCCGGACGGCCTTGCCGTCGGGGGTGTGGCAGGGGGCGTCGGGCGCCCGGTCGCCGGCCCGCAGCGCGTCCTCGGGCAGACCGGTCCGCAGCTCCCGGGTCAGCGGGCTGTCCGGGTAGCCGATGTCGAGCTGGTGCAGGTCGCGGCCGCGGCGCAGCGAGCGCGAGCGGTGCAGCCGGGTGCTGGTGTCGAGGATGCGCTCGGCTATCGGGCGGCGCTCGGCCTCGTAGGTGTCGAGCAGGGTGTCGGGTGCGCCGTTCCGCAGGACCAGGCCGAGCTTCCAGCCGAGGTTGTAGCCGTCCTGGACGCTGGTGTTGAGGCCCTGGCCGCCGGCCGGTGAGTGGATGTGCGCGGCGTCGCCGGCGAGGAAGACCCGGCCGGTGCGGAAGGTGTCGGCCAGGCCCGCCTTGGGCCGGAAGACGGAGGTCCAGACGACGTCGGTGACCTGCTCGGCCGTGAGGTGGGTGTGCGCCGCGATCGCCGCGCGGACCGTCTCGGGCGAGGCGTCCGGGGCCTCGGTGGCGGCCACGATCATGCCCTGAAAGAGATCGGTGTTGGCCAGCGGCAGCATGGCGACGAAACCGCCCTCGGGCGATTCCCAGCGGTGCCAGTGATCGCGGTCCAGGCCGCTGATCCGGACGTCCGCGAGCAGCGCGGCGCCCGGCCCCATTTCGAGGGCCCCCGGTCCGCTCATCCCGGTGCCGAGTGCCCGGCGGACCGTGCTGCGCCCGCCGTCGGCGGCGACCAGATAGGCGGCGCGCACGGAGCGCGGCGTGCCGCCGGCGGTGACGAGACGGGCCGTCACCCCGTCCGCGTCCTGGGTGAAGTCGGTGAGTTCGGTGGAGAACAGGACGCTGCCGCCGAGCTCGGTGAGCCGTTCGTGGAGCAGCTCCACGTTGCGGAACTGCGGCACCATCATCGCGTTCGAGTGCGGTGCGGCGGGCGTCGGGTCGACCCGCTCGATCATCACCTCGGTGCCGATGATCCGGCCGTCCTGCCAGCGGGCGGTGACCGGGTAGGCGCCGCCGGCCGCGCGGATCGCGTCCAACACCCCGAGGTCTTCGTAGACCTCCTGGGTGCGCGGCTGCAGGCCGTTGCCGCGGGCGCCGGGGGAGAGGCGGTCCTGGCGCTCGACGATCAGGGCGCGCACGCCGCGGCGGGCCAGGTCGATGCCCAGGGCGAGGCCGGTCGGGCCCGCGCCGGCGATCAGTACGTCGACGGCCGCGGGAAGGGTGTCCGGCTGACCGCTCATGTCCTTAACGTTGTTAAGTTCCATGCTTCCGAGCATCGCCTTAACGGTGTTAAGTTGTCAACATGGTTTCGCGCATCGACCGGAAACAAGTGGTCACCACCGCACTGCGGCTGCTGAACGAGGTCGGCCTGGACGGCCTGACCCTGCGCCGGATCGCCAACGAGCTGGACGTCAAGGCCCCCGCGCTCTACTGGCACTTCAAGAACAAGCAGGAACTGCTCGACGAGATGGCCACCGAGATGTTCCGGCGGATGACCGCGCAGCTCGTGGGGAGTGGGGCGGACGGGCCGGGCCCCGACGGGACCTGGCAGGACCTGCTGCTCGGCGCCTGCCGCGGGCTGCGCCGGGAACTGCTCGGCTACCGCGACGGCGGGAAGGTCTTCAGCGGCACGCGGATGACGGACACCAGCTACGCCCAGCCGCTCGACGGGCTGTTGCGCCGGCTCACCGCGGCCGGATTCACGCTGGCCGAGGCGGCGCTCGCGTGGTGGACCGCGTACAACTTCACCATCGGACAGGTGATAGAGGAGCAGTCGGTGTACCCGGAGCCCGGCCGGCCGGAGGTTCGGGACCCGGCCTACGACCTGGAGCGGCGCGAGGCGGACCTGGGCGACCGCTATCCGCTCGCGGCGCGCGCCGGCCGGGAGATGTTCGCCGACCTCGAAGGCAGCTTCGAGGCCGGCCTGCGGATCCTCCTCGCGGGCATCGAGGCGACGGCCGGCCCGGGAGCCCGGACCGGCCGCTGATCAGCGCCGCGGATCCAGCGCCCGCTTCAGGCGGGGGGTCAGCGGACGCTCCACCCAGCGGTGGAGCACCCACGCCAGCAGCAGCATCAGCCCGGTCGTCAGGACCAGCGTCAGCGCGGACGGCACGCCGAGGGTGCGGTGCAGGGCGCGCACCACGACCCAGCCCAGGTGCTCGTGGACCAGGTAGAAGGGGTAGGTGAGCGCGCCGGCGACGGTCAGCCAGCGCCAGTCCGCCCACCGCAGCGCGCCCAGGGCGACCGCCCCGACCAGCACGAAACCGAGGGTGACGACGGCGATGATGCCGGCCGTCGAACGGTAGGAGAAGGCGTGCACCGACGCGGCGTGCCAGAGGCCGGCGACCGCGTAGTGCTGTCCGATGAGCCAGCTGACCAGGACGATCGCCCAGGCGACCGGGTCCCGGGGGCCGTAGCGGTGCAGCAGGTACAGACCGATGCCGCCGATGAAGAACGGCGCGTACTCCGGCATCAGGACGACGTCCAGCAGCGGCTGGTGCGCGGCCTGGGCCAGCGCGGCGGCCAGCGTCCAGCCGGCGCAGAAGAGGACCACCCGGCCGCGGGTGGCGCCCGGCAGGACCACGCAGAGCGCGAAGAGCGCGTAGAAACGCATCTCCGCCCAGAGGGTCCAGCAGACACCGAGGACACGGTGCACGCCGAGCGGCTGCTGGAGCATGGTGAGGTTGGTCAGCACCTCGCTGGGCGCGAGCGCCTTGTAGGCGACGAAGGGGAGCGCGAAGACCGCCGTGACGAGCAGGATCGCGGCCCAGTAGGCGGGATAGAGGCGGGAGATGCGGGAGGCGACGAAGGCCCGCAGGGTCCGGCCCCAGCCGCTGAGGCAGATCACGAACCCGCTGATCACGAAGAAGATCTGGACGCCCAGGCAGCCGTAGGCGAACAGCGGCGCCAGGGTGGGGAATTGATGGGACGGGGAGTCGCCCCAGGCCCCGGCTATCTCGCCGCCGCGCCCGCCGTAGTGGTACGCGGCGACCATCAGGGCGGCCAGCAGCCGCAGCCCGTCGAGGGCGCGCAGCCGGGACGGTGCTCCGTCGCGGCTGCGCCGCCGTATCAGGCGCTGCGGGGCGGGGGTGACGAGGTCCGGCGCGACGGGTGGCGCGCCGGACGCCAGCGGCGGGGTCGTCGTCATCCGAAGACGGCCCGCTTCTTCAGCCGCCGCTGCACCGCCCGGGCCCGGCGGGCGACCCGGCGGACCGCGGCGTTGCGCGGGATGAAGGACAGCTGGGAGGGGATCGCGCCGGGCAGCGCCAGCGCGGTCAGCCGGCGGCGCTTGAAGTAGCGCCAGGTCCGCGCGTCGAGGTGGGCCGCGAGATAGCGTTCGGCGGCCGGCCGCAGCTCCGGGTAGATCTGGTGCTGCATCGCATAGCCGACCGCGGCGACCAGCCCCTCGACGGACGCCGCGGTGGCGATCGTAGGCGGCCGCTCGCCGGTGTCCGCCAGGTCCGGGACCAGGGCGTCCACCAGCGTCACCGGCATGCGGTTGCTGTTCTGATACGGCGTCAGCCGCTCCAGCAGCAGATCGGTCCCGGTGCGGGCGACCGGCAGGCCGTAGAAGGTGGCCGCGGTCAGCAGGGCGGTGGAGAAGCAGCCGACGACCAGCGCGGGCCGCATCCGCTGGTAGACCACCTCGGCCAGCACCGGAGAGTCGAGCACCGTCAGTGCCACGTCCAGCTTCTCCGCCTCCCGCTCCAGCAGCCGCGACCAGCGGGCCGGCGCGGACGGGTGCGGCTTGAAGACGATCTCGCGGTGCCCGCGCCCGGCGGCGCCGCGCACCATCCGCACATGCAGCTCCTCCTCCTCTTCCGGGGTGAGGATGCCCAGCGCGGAGAGGTACTGCCCGAGGAGCAGCGCCCCGCCCTCCGGGAGGTCCAACGGGCCGCTGACGTCGGCGAGTTCGGACAGCACCTTGGTGAAGGCGTCGGTCGGGACGGTCTCGGCCGGCACGTCGAACTCGGTGAGCAGCAGCGGCGCCAGGCCCGGCACCAGGTCCAGGTGCAGCAGCCGGCCGATCCGGGTGCCGACCAGCGGGTCGAGCTTGTTGCGGGTCGGGCCGTAGCTCATCAGCCCGTCCGCGTAGACCTCGATCGGCGCGTCCGGGAAGAGCTGGGCGATTGCCAGCGCCGGGTTGACCTGGATGGACTCCACGACCAGCTCGACCTGGTCGTCACCCAGGCCCCACAGCAGCCGCAGGTGGCGCTCCCACAGCGGGACGTCGTCCGCGCGCGGGGACCAGCCGCCCGGGTGGAAGGGGCTGATCGTCTCGTTCCACGACAGCACCCGGTCGAAGCGGCCGCGCAGCCGCTCGAAGCCGGGCATGGTGTCCAGCGACGCGGTGGTCTCCGGGGTCGTCGCGTTGTTGCTGAGCAGCAGCAGCCGGCGGCCGGCCGGTGCGAACCGGTCGGCGTCCAGCGCCGCGGCGAGCGTCGCCGCGCCGTACAGCGTGGACGCCACGAAGATCTGGGTGCGGGCTCGGGTGGGCATCAGGCGGCCACCTCAGTAGGGACCGGGCGGCGGCGCAGCCGCCGCAGCCGGGACGCGCGCTGCACATCCATCGAATCCAGTGCTTCCTTCAGTACGTCCTGCGGCATGCGCTTCATGGCCGCGGCACTCATCGAACGCAATTTACGGGCCACCTGCGGTTCGAAACGTTCGATCGAACCGAGATGGTGGGAAATGATCGCGCAATAGGTCCGGACCGCTTTCGGAAGCAGCCGGTCCGCATCGCGGTCCTGTGCGGTTTCCTCGATCACCTGGTCGAATGCCCGGATGAAATCCAATTGCCGCACGTCACCGATCTGGGTGAGCGACGAGGCCACTCCGCGCCGGTAGAAAACACCGAGCAATCCGACCACCGCCATGGACTTCGCCTCGCGGTGCAGCCGCCAGATCCACGGCCGGTCCTCGGCGGTGCGCAGCCCGTCCTTGAAATGCAGCACCCCGTCGTCCAGCAGCCGGCGGTGGTACATCCCGGCCCAGGCGTAGGCGTAGTCGACCGAGGTGGAGCGGTCCGCGGGCAGGATCACCGCGCGCGGGTCCAGCACCACCCCGCGCCGGCCGTGCGGCACGCGGTGCACGGTGCGCGCCCGGGCGGTGCACTGGACATGGTCGGTGCGGACGAAGTCGCACCCCAACTCCTCGATCGCCGAGAGGAGTTCGGCGAAGTAGCCGGGTGCCAGCCAGTCGTCGCCGTCGAGGAAGGTGAGGTACTCCCCGCGGGCCTGGTCCAGGCCGGTGTTGCGGGCGGTGGCCAGGCCGCCGTTCCGTTCGTGCCGCAGCAGTCTGGCGCCCGGCAGCTCACGCTCGGCACGCGCGAGGATCTCCGGGGTCTCGTCGCGCGAACAGTCGTCGACGAGCAGGAATTCAAAGTCGTCGCGGGCGTTGGCCGCGAGGCTTTTCAGGGTGTCGGGCGCGTATGTCTGCACGTTGTAGAACGGCACGATGACGGAGAGCTTAACCACCCGGGTGACGTTAGGTGCCGGTCCGGCATTCGTCTTTACGCGGTGTGGACACCGGGGTGAACGAAGAATGGCGGGATGGTTAACCGGGTCGGTAATCGGGCCGGTTCGCCATTCGTCGACCCGCTGTTAACCCTTTGTTGCGACCCAGTTGGCCCGCCAAACGGAATGCCTTCCTAGCGTCTTCGACGTGCCATCACGTACCGCTTCCCCGCCGCGAGTCGCCGTGCTCGCCGACTCGGATACCCGATGGAAATGGGGCGCTTTGACAGCGTACCGAATCCAATCGGACATCCGGCTCGACGGATATCTGCTCCGCGGCCGCGCCACTCCCACGGTCCGCCAGCTCGACGAGGTCGGCGCCCGGGCGGACGCGTTGCGCGAGATCCGGGGCGTCGACTTCGTGCGCACCATCGACCGCACCCGCTACGACGTCGTCGTGCTGGCCTGCGTCGGCGGCGCGGTACAGGCGATGCTGCACGGCCTCGCCCGCGCCTGGGACGGCAGCCCGCACCGGCCCGTGGTCGTCACCGGCTACGTCGGAGTGGTCTACGAGAAGCTCGCCGACGGGCTGCTGCTGCGGCACGGCGCGGACGTCGTCCTCGCCAACTCCCGGCACGACGCCGAGCGGTTCCGCGCCGTCTACCGCGGGGTCGGCGCCGACGACGGCAGTGTCGTCGAATGCGCCCTGCCGTTCCTCGGCGGCGACCGCTACACCGCCGAACACGACCCCTGTACCGTGGTGTTCGCTGCCCAGCCCTCCGTCCCGGAGAACCGCGCCGACCGAACCTATCTGCTGCGCCGGGCCGTTGAGCATGCCCGTAAGCACCCCGGCCGTGAGGTGCTGATCAAGCTCCGCAGCAAGCCCGGCGAACACACCACGCACATCGAGGAACTGCCCTACCAGAAGCTCGCTGCCAAGATCCCCGGCGGACTGCCCGCCAACTGCCGCCTGGTGTACGGCAACATGGGCGAGGTCCTGGACCGCACCGACCTGCTGGTGACGGTCAGCTCCACCGCCGCCCTGGAATCCCTGCACCGCGGCATCCCCACCGCCGTCCTCACCGATCTCGGCATCCGCGAGGTCCTCGGCAACCACCACTTCCTCGGCTCCGGCTGCCTGGCCTCCTGGGACGAGCTGGACGCCGGCCACCGCCCGGAACCCGACCCGGACTGGCTGGCCCGCCAGGGAGTCGCCGCCGAGGGGGAATACGAGAGCGCCTTCGACGCGGCCCGCGCCCGGGTCACCGCACTCCGCGAGGCCGCGGCCCTGCCGCCGCTCACCCCGTACTACACACCGCGCACCGCCCCCGGCTACCTGCCCGGCATCCTCGCCCGGCACGGCCTGGACCCGCAGGGCGCCCCGCTCCCCGGCCACACCGACGCCCCCGAGGAGACCGGCGGACTGCGCCGGATCGCCCGTGAGACCGTCCGCGAGGCCGCCCGCGGCGCCTACCGCCACGGCGTCCAGCGCGTCGCCCCCGCCATCCGCCGCTGGGGCCAGCTGTGACCTCCCCCGCCCCCGGCCCGACCAAGGAGCCCGCAATGCCACCCACCGTGGTTGCCGTCATCCCCGCCCGCGGCGGATCCAAGGGCGTGCCCGCCAAGAACCTCGCCGCCGTCGGGGGCGTGCCCCTGGTCGCCCGCGCGGTCCGCGAATGCCGCGCCGCCCGCCTGGTCACCGACGTCGTGGTCTCCACCGATGACGCCGGGATCGCGGCCGCCGCGCGCAGCGCCGGAGCCGTCGTCGTCCGGCGCCCCGGCGACATCGCGGGCGACACCGCCACCAGCGAGGCCGCCGTCCTGCACGCCATGGACGCGTACGAGGCCGAGCAGGGCACCACGGTCGACGCGGTGCTGCTGGTCCAGTGCACCAGCCCGTTCCTGGTCCGCGAGGACGTCGACGGGGTGGCCGCCGCGGTCGTCGAGGGCGGCGCCGACAGCGCGCTGACCGTGGCGCCCTTCCACGGCTTCGTCTGGCGCGACGCCGAGCCCGCGGTGGGCGGCGCGACCGCCGGCGACGGCGGCCACGGCGTCAACCACGACAAGTCCTTCCGGCCGCGCCGCCAGGACCGGCCCCAGGACCTGCTGGAGACCGGCGCCGCCTACGCCATGGACGCGGCCGGCTTCCGCACCAGCGGCCACCGCTTCTTCGGCCGCACCGAACTCGTCCGCACCGACCCGGCCCGGGTGCTGGAGGTCGACGACCCGCACGACCTCGCCCGCGCCCGCGCGCTCGCGCCGCTGCTGGACGCCCCGCGCCCCGGCGCCCTGCCGACCAGGGACGACATCGACGCCGTCGTCCTCGACTTCGACGGCACCCAGACCGACGACCGGGTGCTGATCGACGCCGACGGCCGGGAGGTCGTCGCGGTCCACCGCGGCGACGGCCTCGGCATCGCCGCCCTGCGCCGGGCCGAGCTGAAGCTGCTGATCCTTTCCACCGAGACCAACCCGGTCGTCGCCGCCCGGGCCCGCAAGCTGCGGGTGCCCGTCCTGCACGGCATCGACCGCAAGGACCTCGCCCTCAAGCAGTGGTGCGAGGAGGCCGGAGTCGCGCCCGAGCGCGTGCTCTACGTCGGCAACGACGTCAACGACCTCCCGTGCTTCGACCTCGTCGGCTGGCCGGTGGCGGTCGCCGGGGCGCACGACGTGGTGCGCGGCGCGGCGCGCGCCGTCACCGCCACGCCCGGAGGCAGCGGCGCGATCCGCGAGATCGCCGGCTGGCTGCTGGGCCCCTCCCTGTAACTCCCACCCCCCGTCCCTGCCCAGCTCACCCCACCCCCTGAACCCCACCCCGCACACCCCTTATCCACACGAAGGAATCTCCCCATGAGCACCAACTCCCGCCTCCGCAAGCTCGGTGCCCGCGAGGCCGGCCCCGGCCGCCCCGTCTACGTCACCGGCGAGATCGGCATCAACCACAACGGCGACCTGGAGAACGCCTTCGCGCTGATCGACGCCGCCGCCGACGCCGGCTGTGACGCGGTGAAGTTCCAGAAGCGGACCCCGGAGGTCTGCACCCCGCGCGACCAGTGGGACATCGAGCGCGACACCCCCTGGGGCCGGATGACCTACATCGACTACCGCCACCGCGTGGAGTTCGACGAGGACGGCTACCGCGCCATCGACGAGTACTGCAAGAAGCGCGGCATCGCGTGGTTCGCCTCCCCGTGGGACGTGGAGTCCGTCGCCTTCCTGGAGAAGTTCGACGTGCCCTGCTACAAGGTCGCCTCCGCCTCCCTCACCGACGACGAGCTGCTGCGCGCCATGCGCGCCACCGGCCGCACCGTCATCCTCTCCACCGGCATGTCCACCCCCAAGCAGATCCGGCACGCCGTCGAGGTCCTGGGCAGCGACAACATCCTGCTCTGCCACGCCACCAGCACCTACCCGGCCAAGGCCGAGGAGCTCAACCTGCGGATGATCAACACCCTGCAGGACGAGTACCCCAACGTCCCGATCGGCTACAGCGGCCACGAGACCGGTCTGCAGACCACCCTCGCCGCGGTCGCCCTCGGCGCCACCTTCATCGAGCGGCACATCACCCTCGACCGCGCCATGTGGGGCTCCGACCAGGCCGCCTCCGTCGAGCCCGGCGGTCTCTCCCGCCTCGTGCGCGACATCCGCACCATCGAGGAGTCCCTCGGTGACGGCGTCAAGAAGGTCTACGAGTCCGAGCTCGGCCCGATGAAGAAGCTGCGCCGGGTCGCCGGCGTGGTCGCCGAGACGGAGGCCGCCGAGGCCCAGCCCGCGGCGGTCTGACACCGGCCACCAGCCGACGGGAGACAAGGTGAGCTCACCTGAGGGGATCCGCGCCGCGCCGTTCACGCGAGGTGCCGAGGTCCCGCCCCAGGGGACGACGGGTACTCCCGCCCGTCGTCTCCTGGGGGTGCCCCGGCAGCGCCACCGCCCCCGCACCGCGGCCGCCGGTGCCACCGCCCGCACGGCCGCCCGCGGCACCGGCACCCTCGCCTTCGTCGAGAGCCCGGTGCAGCTGCTCAACGTCCTGGAGTGGGCGCACGCGGCACTGCCGGAGGCCGACGCAGCGGAGGCCGGCGCAGCGGAGGCCGGCGCCTCGGACGGTGCCGCCCCGGACGGTGGCGGGGCCGGCCGGGCGGCCACCGAGGTCACCATCGTCGTGCTCTCCCCGCACGACCCGATGACCCGCGGCCAGCTGCGCCGAATGGCCGAACTCGCCCGCGACGAAGGGCACACCGTGCGCTGGGAGGACGCCCGCGGCGGCCCCACCGCGCCGCTGCGCACCATCGGCGGCCTCACCCCGCTGCTGCGCCGGGCCCGCCGGATCGTCATCGGCGACCCGTTCTCCCGCTACGTCCAGCTGCTGCTCGCCCTCACCGGCGCCCCCGACCTGGTCGTGGTCGACGACGGCACCGCCACCATGGAGTTCATCTCCCAACTCGCCCGCGGCGAACGGCTGGTGCGCTGGCACCGCAGCGGCGGCGGACGCGGCGCCCGGGACCTGGTCTTCGCCCCGTTCTCGGCCACCGCGCGCCGCCGGCTCACCCCGCCGCCCGAGGGCGGCCGGCGCACCGTCGGCGTGTTCAGCTCGATGCCCGTCGAGGCCCCGCCCGGTGTGCACCTCGCCCGCAACGACTTCGCCTGGACCCGGGCGCGGTTCGGCCCGCCCCGCGTCATGGGCGCCGCCGACATCGTCGGCACCTCGCTCGTGGAGACCGGGGTCGTCGACGCCGACCGCTATCTGGCGGCGGTCGGCACCCTGGCCCGTACGCACGGCGCCAGCCGCTACTTCGCCCACCGCCGCGAGAGCACCGAGAAGCTGCACCGCCTCGCCGCCGCGACCGGCCTGGAGATCGTCCGCCCGGACCTGCCGCTCGAACTGATCGCCCGCCGCGGCCCCGTCGGACGGCTGATCGTCAGCTTCCCGTCGACCGTCGTGCACACCCTGCCGCTCGCCCTGGCCGGTACACAGGTCCGGGTCGCGGTCTGCGACATCGACCCGGAGTGGCTGACGGCCAACGCTTCACCGCGCGCACAGGGCTTCCTCGACGGGGTCACCGGGACCGCCCGCGACGTGCAACGACTTCCGTTCGGGGAGCGGACGGCCACCGGTTGAGCGGAGCGGGGGCATGGCGACGGCCATGGCGGGAAGCCGTACTTCATACCCCTCCCATAAACGGTCCATGCGCCGAGCGGCCTAGATTCTCTTCCCCTAAGGGGCTGAACTTTTGTTGATCGAGGGACAGTTGCCCCATCGGTGGGCCTAATCTTCAACAGGTGAACCAACTGATGTCCCGCGATTCCGACGACGCCGACGCCCCCGCCGACACCGCCGCCGGGGCCCCGCTCCCCGGCACGCTGCCCGAGGCGCTCGGTGCCGAACTCATCGACTTCCGCCGCGACTTGCACCGCCACCCCGAGCTCGGAAACCAGGAGTTCCGGACCACCGCGGCGATCAAGGAGCGGCTGGAGCAGGCCGGACTGCGCCCCCGGGTACTCGCCACCGGCACCGGCCTGATGTGCGACATCGGCACGGACACCGCGTACGGCGACGGAACCGCCCCGCTGCTCGCCCTGCGCGCGGACATCGACGCCCTCCCCATCCCGGACACCAAGACCGTGGACTACGCCTCCGCGGTCCCCGGCCGGGCGCACGCCTGCGGCCACGACGTGCACACCACCGTCGTGCTCGGCGCCGGCCTGGTGCTGGCCGCGCTGGCCCGCGACGGCGCGCTGCCCCGCCCGGTGCGGCTGATCTTCCAGCCCGCCGAGGAGGTGCTGCCGGGCGGCGCCGCGGACGCCATCGAGTCCGGGGTGCTGGACGGCGTCGGCCGGATCCTCGCCGTGCACTGCGACCCGCGCGTGGACGCCGGCAGGATCGGCCTGCGGACCGGCGCGATCACCTCCGCCTGCGACCGGCTGGAGGTCGAGCTGGACGGCCCCGGCGGGCACACCGCCCGCCCGCACCTGACCACCGACATGGTCACCGCCGCGGCCCGGGTCGCCCTCGACGTGCCGGCGCTGATCGCCCGCCGGGTCGACGCCCGGGCCGGGCTCGCCGTCACCTGGGGCCGGCTGTCGTCCGGGCACATCTGCAACGTCATCCCGCAGCGCGCCGAGCTGTCCGGCACGGTCCGGTGTCTTGATCTCGACGCCTGGCGCAAGGCCCCGGACATGGTGCACGCCGCCATCGACGAGGTCGCGACGCTGCACGGTGCCAAGTCGCAGATCAACTACGTGCGCGGGGTGCCGCCGGTGGTCAACGAGGCCGACAGCGTGACGCTGCTCAAGGACGCGATGACCGCCCGGCGCGGCGCCCACAGCGTGGAGGACACCGAGCAGTCCCTGGGCGGCGAGGACTTCTCCTGGTACCTGGAGGAGGTCCCCGGCGCCATGGCCCGCCTCGGCGTCCGCCGCCCCGGTGAGCTCGGCCGGTACGACCTGCACCGCGGCGACTTCGACGTCGACGAGCAGGCGATCAAGGTCGGCGTCGAACTCTTCACCGCGGCGGCGCTGCTCTCCGGAGAACTTCTCCCGTAAGGGGACGCGGGGCCCGGACCCCAGGGAAACCGGGCCCCGGGCCTCCTCGGTGCGATCTTGAACCTCGCAGCGGAGGCCGTGGCGCCCGCCACATCGCGATCAAGGCCCTGAGAGACAAATCGATAACGTCCACACAGTGGAGGGTTTTCCGCCAGGTCTACGCGCGTTAATCTCCGACAAGCCAGCGCCAATGGAGGCGCTACGAGTCGAAGGGGCCCTCGTGCACCGGGTATCCAAGATCGTTGCCGCGGGCATTGCCACCGCGGCCCTCACTCTCTCCCTGAGCGCCTGTGGCGAGTCGTCCACCGAGTCCGGCGGCAAGGACAAGGGCGTCGGGCTCGCCTTCGACGTCGGCGGCCGGGACGACCACTCGTTCAACGAGGCGGCGGCTCGTGGCGTGGACAAGGCCGAGAAGGACTTCGGCGTGAAGTCCAAGATGATGACCGCCAAGAACGGCGAGACCGAGGCGGACCGCGAGCAGCGCCTGTCCTCGCTGGCCGAGGCGGGTTACAACCCCGTCATCGGCGTCGGCTTCAACTACGGCAAGTCCGTCAACAAGGTCGCCAAGCAGTTCCCGAAGACCACCTTCGGCGTCGTCGACTCGCCCTCCCAGGCCAAGAACGTCTACGGCATGGTCTTCGCCGAGAACGAGGCCTCCTACCTCGCCGGTGTCGCCGCCACGCTGAAGAGCAAGACCCACAAGGTCGGCTTCATCGGCGGCGTGAACAACGCGCTGATCCAGAAGTTCCAGGCCGGCTTCGAGCAGGGCGTCAAGGACACCGACCCGAAGACGAAGGTCACCTCCGAGTACCTCTACGCCAACGACGACAAGGGCTTCAACGACCCGGCCGCCGCGAAGGGCAAGGCCAAGGGCATGCTCGACGCCGGTATCGACGTGATCTACACCGCGGCCGGCCAGTCCGGTAACGGTTCGATCGAGACGGTCGCCGGCAAGAAGGGCACCTGGGCGATCGGCGTCGACTCCGACCAGTACCTCCAGCCGGGCCTGGCCCAGTACAAGAACTCGATCCTCACGTCGGTCATGAAGAACGTCGACGTGGCGGTGTACGACCTGGTCAAGAGCGTGCACGACAAGAAGCCGCTGACCGGCAACAAGAGCTACACGCTCAAGGACGACGGTGTGCGGCTGTCCACGTCGGGCGGCTTCATCAAGGACATCCAGGCCAAGATCGACGCGGCGAAGAAGAAGATCGCGTCGGGTCAGGTGAAGGTCAGCGAGACCCCCGCCAAGTAGTAGCGTCTCTGCGGTCCGGCGCGGCGGCCACCCGCCGCCGCGCCGGGCCGTTCGCCGGATCGACCCGGCAGGTATTTCGGCTTTTTTCGGCGTCAACACTACGCGCGTAGCGCGGAGTTGGCGCGATATCTTCACCTCCCCGCTCCTTCGTACCACTCCCTGTCCCCCGAGGAGAGTGCGCCATCAAAGCGTCCAGCAGCCCCCAGGCAGACAGCGCCCCCGCCGCGGCACCGGCGGTGGAACTCCGCGGGATCACCAAGCGGTTCCCGGGAGTCGTCGCCAACCACGACATCGACATCACCATCCACCGCGGCACCGTGCACGCGCTGGTCGGCGAGAACGGCGCGGGCAAGTCCACGCTGATGAAGATCCTCTACGGCATGCAGAAGCCGGACGAGGGCACCATCCGCATCGACGGCGACCAGGTCAGCTTCCACAGCCCGGCCGACGCCATCACCCGCGGCATCGGCATGGTGCACCAGCACTTCATGCTCGCCGACAACCTCACCGTCCTGGAGAACGTCGTCCTCGGCGGTGAGAAGCTGCACGGCATCGGCGCCAAGGCCCGCGCCGAGATCCTCAAGATCTCCGACCGCTACGGCCTCGGCGTCCGCCCCGACGTCCTCGTCGAGGACCTCGGTGTCGCCGACCGCCAGCGCGTGGAGATCCTCAAGGTCCTCTACCGCGGCGCCCGCACGCTCATCCTCGACGAGCCGACCGCCGTGCTGGTCCCGCAGGAGGTCGACGCGCTCTTCGACAACCTGCGCGAACTCAAGGCCGAGGGCCTGACCGTCATCTTCATCTCCCACAAGCTGGGCGAGGTGCTCTCGGTCGCCGACGACATCACCGTCATCCGGCGCGGCACCACCGTGGCCTCCGTCGTCCCCGGCGAGACCACGCCCAAGCAGCTCGCCGAGCTGATGGTCGGCAGCGAACTGCCCTCGCCGCAGACCCGCGAGTCCACCGTCACGGACGTGGAGATGCTGAAGGTCGAAGGGCTGCGGCTGACCACCGCCGACGCGGAGGGGGTGGAGCGCACCGTCCTGGAGGACGTGTCGCTGACCATCCACAAGGGCGAGGTCCTGGGAATCGCGGGCGTGGAGGGCAACGGCCAGGCCGAACTGGTCGAGGCGATCATGGGGATGCGCGACCCCGACGGCGGCACCATCACGCTGGACGGCACCGACATCAGCCACCTGCCCACCCGCACCCGGCGCGAGGACGGCATCGGCTACATCCCCGAGGACCGCCACCGGCACGGCCTGCTGCTGGAGGCCCCCCTGTGGGAGAACCGCATCCTGGGCCACGTCACCCAGAAGCCCAACGCCAAGGGCCGGCTGCTCGACCTCAAGGCCGCCCGCGCGGACACCGAGCGGATCGTCGCCGAGTACGACGTCCGCACCCCCGGCATCGACGTCACCGCGGCCTCGCTCTCCGGCGGCAACCAGCAGAAGCTGATCTTCGGCCGTGAGATGAGCCACCACCCCAAACTGCTGATCGCCGCGCACCCCACCCGGGGCGTGGACGTCGGCGCCCAGGCACAGATCTGGGACCAGATCCGTACCGCCCGCCACGAAGGTCTCGCCGTACTGCTGATCTCCGCCGACCTGGACGAGCTGATCGGCCTGTCCGACGGCCTGCGGGTGATGTACCGCGGACGGCTCGTCGCGGACGCGGACCCCGCCACCATCACCCCTGAGGAGCTGGGTTCGGCCATGACCGGCGCCGCCAGCGGCCATCTCACGCACATCGACAACGACTCCGCCGCGGAGCAGGAGCCGCGCTCGTCCCAGGAGGGGGAGTCCGAGTGAAGAAGATCGACAAGAACAAGCTGATCCTGGGCATCGCCGCGCCCGTCCTGGCGATCGTCGCGGCACTGGCCATCACCTCGGTGATCATCATGGCCACCGGCAAGGACCCGATCCACGCCTACCTGGTGATGGCCGACTTCGGCTCCAAGAGCGACAGCCAGGTCTGGATCATCAACAAGGCGGTCCCCTACTACCTGTCCGCGCTGGCCGTCGCCATCGGCTTCCGGATGAACCTCTTCAACATCGGCGTCGACGGCCAGTACCGCATCGCGGCGTTCTTCGCCGCGGTGGTCGGCGGTGCGCTGACCCTCCCCGGCTTCCTCCAGATCCCGATCATCATCATCGTCGCGATGCTGGTCGGCTCGGTCTGGGCCGGCATCGCGGGTCTGCTGAAGACCACCCGCGGCGTCAGCGAGGTGATCACCACGATCATGCTGAACGCCATCGCGGCCGCGGTCATCGGCTACTTCCTCCAGGACGGCCGGCTCGCGGTCAAGGACGGCAACCTCTTCCACACGCCGAACCTCCCGGCCTCCAGCCACTTCTTCACCATCCCCACCCAGCCCGCCCCCCTCGACGGCTTCCTCGTGATCGCCGTGGTCGTCGGCTTCGCGTACTGGTTCGTGCTCAACCGCACCCGCTTCGGCTTCGACCTCCGCACCGTCGGCCAGTCCGAGTCCGCGGCCGAGGCGGGCGGCGTCAGCGTCAAGCGGATGATCGTCACCTCCATGCTGCTGTCCGGTGCCGCGGCGGGCCTGATCGGCATGCCGACGCTGCTCGGGTCCTCGTACAACTACGGCACCGACTTCCCCATCGGCATCGGCTTCACCGGCATCGCCATCGCGCTGCTGGGCCGCAACCACCCGCTCGGGATGGCCGCCGCCGCGCTGCTGTGGGGCTTCCTCGAACGGACCGGCACCCAGCTCGAATTCGAGGACTACCAGCAGGAGATCGTCGGCGTGATGCAGGGCGTCATCGTCCTGTGCGTCGTCGTCGCCTACGAACTCGTACGGCGCTACGGCCTCAGACTCCAGCAGCGGCAGGTCGGCGCGGAGCTCGCCGCCCAGGCCCGTAAGACCGAGAAGGCGGAGGTGTCCTCGTGAGTACGAACCTCACGGCTCCGGTCGACCAGAGCCCCCACCACCACAAGCCCAAGGCCCCCCGGGCCAAGCTCAGCTACCCCAAGGTCCTGCTGATCATCTCGGGCAGCCTGATCCTGCTGTCCCTGCTGCGGGTGATCACCGGCGCCAACAACCTGACCGAATCCGGCCAGTACATCGCCGCGCTCAACGCCGCCGTGCCGATCGGCCTGGCCGGCCTCGGCGGTCTGTGGGCCGAGCGCTCCGGCGTCATCAACATCGGCCTCGAAGGCATGATGATGCTCGGCGCCTTCTCCGCGGGCGCGGTCGGCTGGCAGCACGGCCCCTGGGCCGCGGCGGCGGCCGGCATCGTCGGCGGCGCGCTCGGCGGACTGCTGCACGCCGTCGTCACCGTCACCTTCGGCGTCGACCACATCATCTCCGGCGTCGCCATCAACATCATGGCGCTCGGCCTGACGCAGTTCCTCGCCAAGCTGTGGTTCGGCGCGGACGGCAGCGCGGCGGCGGCCGCCGGCGGCAACGACAAGCAGTCGCCACCGATGCCCGACATGCCGACGTTCACCGTCCCCGGTCTGTCCGACTGGCTCTACTCCGTCGAGCAGCACCACTGGTTCCTGGTCTCCGACGTGGCCGGCATCCTCGGCTCCCTGGTCACCAACGTCTCCTGGCTGACCCTGCTGACCGCCGTCGTCTTCGTGCTCAGCTTCTTCGTCCTGTGGCGCTCCTCCTTCGGCCTGCGGCTGCGCTCCTGCGGCGAGGGCCCGATCGCGGCCGAGTCGCTGGGCGTCAACGTCTACCGCTACAAGTACGCGGCGGTGATCGCCTCCGGCGCACTGGCCGGCCTCGGCGGTGCGTTCCTCGCGATCTACGTGCACATCTACCAGGACGGCCAGACCGGCGGCCGCGGCTACATCGGCCTCGCCACCATGATCTTCGGCAACTGGCGGCCGGGCGGCGTCGCCATGGGCGCCGGCCTGTTCGGCTTCATGGACGCGCTCCAGCTGCGCGGCGGCGGCCCCACCGTCCACGCGCTGCTGCTCCTGCTCGCCGTGCTGCTGGTCGGCCTGGCGGTGTGGAAGCTGCGCGCCGGGCAGCGCCCGCAGGCCGTGATCAGCCTGGTCGCCGCCGTGCTGCTCACCGTCTGGTACACCACCACCGACACGGTCCCGCTGGAGATCGTCGGGGTCGCCCCGTACATCGCTACGCTGCTGGTGCTCTCGCTGGCCTCGCAACGACTGCGGCCGCCGAAGGCCATCGGCAAGATCTACCGGAGAGGCCAAGGCAAGTGAGCACCACTCCCGACTGGGAGTCGCTGCGTGCGCAGGCCCGGGACGCGATGTCCCGGGCCTACGCCCCGTACTCCGGCTACCCCGTCGGGGCCGCCGCCCTCGTGGACGACGGCCGCACGGTCACCGGCTGCAACGTCGAGAACGCCTCCTACGGCCTCGCCCTGTGCGCCGAATGCGGCCTCATCTCCGCCCTCTTCGCCACCGGCGGCGGCCGCCTGACCGCCTTCACCTGCGTCGACGGCGCGGGCAACCCCCTGGTCCCCTGCGGCCGCTGCCGCCAACTCCTCCACGAACACGGCGGCCCGGACCTCCTGGTGGACACCCCTTCCGGCATCCATCCGCTCTCCTACCTGCTTCCGGAGGCGTTCGGGGCGGGGCATTTGGGGGGTTGAGGGGCGGGCGGGACCTAGGGGCGGGCCTTCTGAGGGGTGGCGGGCGAGGCCGGTGGCTTGCTTGTACGGCCCTAGGGGTGCCATCGCCCGCTTGGGGCATGGCACCCCCCGCCACCCACCCCCCGCCACCCACCCCCGACGGGGACCGCTGACAGCGGCACCGGCGTCGGCTCGCCCTAGGCTGCTCGCATGATCCGTGCAGTGGCGTTCGACATCGGCGAGACCCTCATCAGGGACGACCGCGGGTGGGGGGCGTGGGCCGATTGGCTTGGTGTCAGTCGGCACACGCTGTCCGCGTTGGTCGGTGCGGTGGTCGCACAGGGCCGGGACAACGCCGACGCGCTCCGGCTCGTACGGCCGGACATCGACGTCGAGGCCGAGCGGGCTGCGATGGAGCGGGCCGGCTGCGGCGAATTCCTCGATGAGACCGACCTGTACCCCGACGTCCGGTCGTCCCTGGCCACGCTCCGGGAGGCGGGGATCCGAGTGATCGTCGCCGGCAATCAGACACGCAGAGCAGGGGAGTTGCTGCGCACCCTCGACCTGCCGGTGGATGCGCTTGCGGTGTCCGGGGAGTGGGGCGTGGCCAAGCCGGACCCTGCGTTCTTCGCCCGCACCGTTGAGTTGGCGGAGGTCGCGGCGGACGAAGTGCTGTACGTCGGTGATCACCCGCAGAACGACGTGGTGCCGGCGGGGCGGGCCGGGATGCGGACTGCGCACCTGTGCCGCGGGCCGCTCGGGCACCTGTGGGCGGACAGCGAGTACGCGCGCGCCGCGGACTGGCGGATCGGGAGTCTGGCGGAGCTGACGGGCGTGCTCCTACCGGGGTGAGGTGACTTCTCGGCCTTGCCCATGTGACGGAGCTGGGTATCCGCCTACCCGGACAGTGACGACGCGGGTACGGTTCGCAGTGGCCGCGCCGAACGGAGACCGTATGCCCAGCACCGTGTATCAGGGGGCAGGCCCCCGCATCGCCTACGAGCGGCGCATCGCTGGCCTCACCCAAGTCGACCTCGCCCGTGCTGCCGGTGTCGCACTGGGCACCATCCGGAAGGTCGAGCGCGGCGAACGTGGAGTTTCCGACGCTGTCCTGACTGCCCTCGCGGACGCACTGGACACCGACCCCAGCCGCCTGCTGCCGGACCGGGAACGCCCGGACGACCGTGTGCACGAGGCGATGCCGGGACTCTCCGCAGTCCTTGCCGCATACGAATCGCCGGAGGACGGGCCGTGCCGCGAACTGCCGGCGCTCCGTACGGCTGTCGCTTCGGTCGTCGCATACCGGCTGAGCGCGCAGTATGCGCGCATCGGCCGCACCGTCCCTGGGCTCCTCGCCGAGCTGTGCCGCGCGCTGCGAGCCGCGGCGCCGCACGACCAGCCTGTGATGGCACGGCTGCTGGCGGACGCATGCCGAGCAGCCGACGCCGTCGCGTTCAAGTACGGGGCGAAGGACCTCTCAGCCCGTCTCATCGACCTCATGCGGTGGGCGGCACCTCAGGCTCACAATCCGCTCGTGGATGCCACGGTGGCCTACGTCCGTACGGAGGTCCACTTCGGTGCCCAGACACATGCCGTGGGGTTACGTGCCCTTGAACAGGCTTTGGATCGTGCTCCGCGACATGATGCCCCTGAGGCCCTGGCGGCCCGTGGCGCGCTGCACATGCGGGCCGCGGTGATCGCCGGACGGGCCGGAAACGGGGACGCGGCGGCACTCCACCTCGATGCCGCCCGTGCCCTCGGCGACCGGGTGAGGGAGGACGTTTACGGAGGGACTGCATTCGGACCGGACAGTGTGCGCATCCACGAGGTTTCGGTGGCCGTGAGTCTCGGTGACGACTACCTGGACCGGGCTCTCCGGCTCGCCCGCGAATGGAAGCCGCCGTGGAGCCTGCCGGCGGAGCGCCGCTCGGGCTTCTACATCGAACTCGGCCGCACTCAACTCTGGGCCGGTCGGCCGGATGCCGCGTTCGAGTCGCTGAAGGTGGCCCGCCGGATCGCGCCGCAGCACGCCCGGGAGCACCAGTGGGTGCGGGAGGATGCGGCAACGCTGCGTCGTCTGAAGCGTGCGGACGCCGAGAGTCTGACGAGCTTCGCCGAGTGGTGTCACGCCGGGGCGAGCGCCTGAACGGTACCCCTCGCAGGGGTACTTGGGGGCTACGCGCAGGGCCAGTCTCTTCCTGAGCCCAACCAGGCCGCGGTGCACACCTGAACGCGGCTGGCCGGCCTTTGTCGCCGTTGGCTCACGGAAGACCCCGCGACGCTGCTGACGTCCGGGGACATGGCCATCAACTGCCAGGGAGTTGACAACATGTCCGACGCTACAGCGAGATTCTTAGTCCTGCTGCTGCGGCTGCTGTTTCCCGCGCGAGGCTGCCACCGGTACGTCGGCGCACTGCCCGCCATGAGGTGCGAGGACGCACCGACGCTCGCCCCGCACCGCAGGCCCGTCCGGCAGCCCGTACTGCTGCGTGGCGAGGACTCGGCCCTGGTACGCCCGTATCTGCTCACGCCCGCAGAGCTACAACAGCGCCGCTCACAGCACCAGCGGCGACAGGTGCTGTGGCTGGCTCCACGAGGCATCGACGTCGGGCCGTACGTGATGCATGCCGTGGGGGCGACAGCGTGATCAACCCGATGAACAACGCGCGGCTGCTGCCGTGGTCCAGCCCGGACGGGAAGCCGTGCTACCTGGCAGGCCATGGCAACGGATACGTGTCCCGCCTGGCCGACAACGTGGAGGCGGCACAGCTCAGCTCGGCCGCTGAACTGATCCAGGAAGCCCGCCCCCTCCTCGCCGGACGGACCTGGACCCCTGATGAAGTCCATCTACTGGCATGCGTGTTGACCGCGTCCCTGGCCGATGTGCACCGGGTGGCGGAGAGCAGAGGCGCGCGGCTGCCCGCCCCGGACGGTGACGAACCCGACGGCGATGCCGCTCCGGGCGGCGGTGATGGCGGCGAGTCGCGGTTTCCTGCAGACGCGTTCGTCTGATCCGCGCGTGGTGCACACTCACCCGCCGGAGCGGCCGTCGCCATCACGGCCGACAACCCGACCGGTGGCAGAGCCCGATCCGTGGCGACGGACGGGCAACTCCCGTGCCCAGCCGGGCCGGGACCGACGAGAGAGAGGGGGCGCGGCATGGCCGCGACCGCTGAGACCGAGAGCGCCACATCCGCTACGTACCTCACCAGCACCCGCCCCTGGGGCGCCGGTCGACTCGCGCCGTATCCGGCCACGTTGCGCCGTTCGCACGCTACGGTCACCGTCGACCCCGCCACGCAACTCGGCGTGTTCCGCGACCACGCCGGCCAGGTGGTCGAGATGGGAAAGCACGGCACCAGCTCCGGCACCGAGACCTCCACGACAACGAACTCGGACTCGCAGAACGACCAGGGCCACGACCAGGACAGCCAGCAGGACTGATGCCTGCGACCGAGGAGAGGCCGGTACTGGTGGCCACCGAGGCGGACGATGTCACCGCCGACATGGTGATCACACAACTCAACCGGCGAAACGTGCCGGTGGTCAGGTTCAACCCCGCCGACATCGGCGGATGCCTGACGGTCTCGGCCCGGTTCGGCGCCTGCCCGGCCCCAGTGGCCGGGCAGGTGCGCACCGTGTCGAGAACCGTCGACCTGGATCGCGTGCGAGCGGTGTACTGGCGCCGCCCCGTCTGGCCCGACTTCCCGTACTTGCGCGACGACGATGCGCGGTTCGCCGCCGCGCAGGTTCGCTATGGGCTCGGCGGTACCCTTTACGCCCTCGAAGACCCGCTATGGGTCAATCATCCCCTTCGTAATGCAGCGGCCGACTACAAGCCTGCTCAACTCGCTGTCGCCCAGCGGCTTGGCCTCAGAGTGCCGTCGACCCTTGTGACCAATGACCCCGAAGAAGCACGGGAGTTCATCGCCGCACACGGTCAGGTGATCTACAAGACACTGCGGTGGACCTCGTACAAGCGAGACGGAGTTCCGGTCACAGGGTGGGCAGACCCGGTCACCGCCGCGGAGATCGATGACAGCGTGCGCGTGACGCCGCACCTGTTCCAGGCCCGCGTGGACAAGATCGCCGACGTGCGAGTGCTGGTGGTCGGCGGGCGAGCGTTCCCTGTGCGGATCGACTCCGACCTCCTGGACTGGCGCAAGGACTACTCCGCCCTCTCCTACAGAGTGGTAGGCCTGCCTGATCACGTGGAGAAGGCGCTCTTCGCCTACTTGGGCCGCTTCGGGCTGGTGTCCGGGAGCTTCGACCTCGCCGTTGACCGGGCGGGTGACTACTGGTGGTTGGAGCTGAATCCGAACGGCCAATGGGGGTGGCTGGAAGAGAAGACCGGCCTGGAAATGTCCGCCACGTTCGCCGACCTGCTGACCCGAGGAGAGCCCGCCCCATGACGGAAACCGCATCCGAGCGACGTGCCCTTGCCGACAGGCTGGAGAAGGCCGGTGTCCTTACGACCCCCCAATGGCGGGCGGCGGTTGAGGCCGTACCGCGTGAGCTGTTCTTGAACCCCGGGGTCTTCCTGCCCGTGGGCGGTGGCCGCTGGCGACCGGTCACAGCGGTTGGAGCCGACCCGGCGGAGTGGGCGGAGACCGCCTACAGCGACCAGTCCCTGACCACTCAGCTCGATGGTCACCTCACCGCCGACCAGGCCGCTGACCTTGTGACAGGTGTGCCCACGTCCTCGTCCACCACGCCCGTCACCGTGGTCGGCATGATCGAGAGCCTGGATGTGGAAGACGGGCACCAGGTGCTGGAGATCGGCACCGGCACCGGTTACTCCTCGGCCCTGATGTGCCACCGCCTCGGCGAAGACAACGTCACCACGGTCGAGGTGGACCCCGATGTGGCGGCCCGCGCAGACGCCGCGCTGGAAGCAGCCGGGTTCTCGACATGGACCGTGACGGGGGACGGGCTCCTGGGGCATCCCCGCCGCGCCCCGTATGACCGGGTGATCGCCACTTGTGCCGTGCGCCGCATCCCCCACACCTGGATCCGGCAGACGAAGCCGGGCGGCATCATTCTCGCGACCCTTGGCTCCTGGCCCTACGGCACGGGTCTGGCAAAGGTGACCGTGGGCGAAGACGGGACCGCCGAGGGGTGGATCATCGGCCGCTCCTCGTTCATGCAGGCTCGGGCGCAGGCCGTGGTCCCGCCGGCCGGCGACCTGTCCGCACGCACGGCCTTCCCCGACAGCGAGCGCGCGACGAAGATGGCGCCGGTCATGCTGGCGGAGTGGATGCCCGCCTTCCTCGCCCAGCTTGCCGCGCCCGGCGCACACCTCGTTCGCGCGTCGACGCGCGAGGGACCAGAGCTTTTGTACCTCTTCGACCCGGAGCGCGAGTCCTTCGCACAATTCACGTCTGACGGCGATGGCTGGACCGTCCGCCAGGGCGGCCCGGTGGCTCTGTGGGACGACATCGAGCAGGCCCTCACTGTATGGCGGGACGCGGGAAGCCCGGACATCACCGCCGTACAGCTCCAGCTCGACAACAAGGCCCACACCTATTGGATCGAGGACAGCCCGTCGCTGCGCTGGCATCACCGCCTTGCATGAAAGAGCGCGAAGCGATCAACCCCGGCGGCCCCCTACCCTCCTGGGGAGCAGCCACCGGATCGTAAGGATGCGAGATGGACGACGAACCGTTGTCGGAATGGGCGGAGCGCCGTTACGCGAAGGTCGGACGGCTCCGCGCAATTCCCCTCGTCACCGGTGACGGCCCCAAAGGGGCGCATGTGAACCCGGAGGCACCCCGTGCCATCCAGCGATGGAACGGATACTCATGGGAACCCCACGGTTTCGCGTCCGACCTTGCCGAGGCGAAACGGATCCTGTACCCCGGGGTCATCGAGTCCCCGGCCCCGGCTCCGGGGCCGGCGCCCAAGCTCGGCGCAGGCACCGGCAAGCACCGTAAGCCCCAGGCGCCAAGGTCGGAGCGCTAGGGACCGTCCGGCCGCGTGGCCTACACCGCGCCGGCCGGACGGTCCACCGCTGGACGATGTAGCCGACATCAGCCTGGGGCGCAGTGCTCTGCGCCCCAGCGGATCAAGGGCTCGCCGCATCCCCGCCCACCCACCCTGGCCACCCCCGCGTCTATGCGTGTAGAACGGACCTACCCGTTCGAAAGGAACCGTCCATGGACGCCATCTCCGTCATCCGTACCAAGCGCGACCGCGGCGAGCTGACCCCCGATCAGATCGACTGGGTCATCGACGCCTACACCCGCGGTGAGGTCGCTCACGAGCAGATGTCGTCCCTGGCGATGGCGATCTTCCTCAACGGTATGAACCGCAAGGAGATCGCCCGTTGGACCGCCGCGATGATCGCGTCCGGTGAGCGGATGGACTTCTCCTCGCTGCCCCGGCCCACCGCCGACAAGCACTCCACCGGCGGCGTCGGCGACAAGATCACCCTGCCGCTGGCCCCGCTGGTCGCCGCCTGCGGCGCGGCCGTACCGCAGCTCTCCGGCCGCGGCCTCGGCCACACCGGTGGCACCCTGGACAAGCTGGAGTCCATCCTCGGCTGGCGTGCCCACCTCAGCAACGCCGAGATGCTGGACGTGCTCCGCGACGTCGGCTCCGTGATCTGTGCCGCCGGCGACGGCCTGGCACCCGCCGACAAGAAGCTCTACGCGCTGCGCGACGTCACCGGCACCGTCGAGTCCATCCCGCTGATCGCCTCCTCGATCATGTCCAAGAAGATCGCCGAGGGCACCGGCTCCCTCGTCCTGGACGTCAAGGTGGGCTCCGGTGCCTTCATGAAGCACCTCGACGACGCCCGTGAACTCGCCTCCACCATGGTCGAGTTGGGCAACGACCACGGGGTGCGAACGGTCGCCCTGCTCACCGACATGGCCACCCCCCTCGGCCGCACCGCCGGCAACGCCCTCGAGGTCCGCGAGTCCGTCGAGGTGCTGGCCGGCGGCGGCCCCCAGGACGTCATCGACCTCACCCTCGCCCTCGCCCGCGAGATGCTCGACGCGGCCGGCCTGCCGGACGCCGACCCGGCCAAGGCCCTCGCCGACGGCTCCGCCATGGACCACTGGCGCCGCATGATCACCGCCCAGGGCGGCGACCCGGACGCCCCGCTCCCGGTCGCCCGCGAACAGCACACCGTCACCGCCGCCGCCACCGGCACCCTCACCACCCTCGACGCCTACGCCGTCGGCCTCGCCGCCTGGCGCCTCGGCGCCGGCCGCGCCCGCAAGGAGGACCCGGTCCAGGCCGCCGCCGGCATCGAACTCCACGCCAAGCCCGGCGACCGCGTCACCGCCGGCCAGCCCCTCCTCACCCTCCACACCGACACCCCCGAAAAGCTCCCCTACGCCCTGGAGGCCCTCGACGGCGGAGTGCTGATCGGCGCCCCCGACACCACCTTCACGGCGAGCCCGGTGGTCCTGGAACGCATCGGCTGACCTGCGGTTTCCTCGTACGGGTGAACGGGATCGGTGGACCGGCGCCGGTCCCGTTCGGCATGCTGGGATCGGTGACGTAGCGATAGAGGAGACCGCCATGAGCGCACTCACCGTCGACCACGCCGAGGGCAACGGCCCCGAGTGGGACGACCTCGTCCGTATCTGGGAACAGGCGGACGCACGCGAGGGCTGGAAGGTGGAGATCATCGAGGGGATCGTCACTGTGTCGCCGCCGCCCGACAACAGCCACAACTTCATCGCCGCGAAGGTCCAGCGCCGGCTGTACTCGGTGCTTCCGGAGGACTGGGACATCTACCAGACTCTCGGGACGGGCATTCCCCTGCGCAAGGGCCTTTACATCCCCGACATCGCCGTGGTTCCGGACGATGTCGTGCTCGCCAAGACCGGCGAGTACGTCCCGGCGTCCGCCGCCAAGCTGATCGTCGAGGTCACCTCGAAGTCCAACGCGAGCAACGACCGGATCGCGAAGGCGGCGGGCTACGCCCGAGCCGGCGTCCCGCTTTACCTGCTCGTCGACCGCTGGGCCCCCGCCGGTCCGGCCATCACCCTCTACGGCGAACCGGCCGGCGACGTCTACCGCGTGCTGCAGGCCGTGAAATTCGGCGACGAGCTGGAACTTCCCGCCCCGTTCGACCTCGCCCTGGACACCGGGGTCTTCCCCGTCGACTGACGACATACCGCCCGATCTGCAACACAGCACACGACGAAGGACCCGCCCCGCCAGGACAGGTGGCGGGACGGGCCCTTCGGTCGAGGGGCGGGCGGGACTACGGGGCCCCGGCCGCGTGGGAGTTGCTCGCGCAGGTGGGGTTACGCCGCCCGGGCCAGGTGGAGGAGGCGGCGTTCCGCTACGGCCTTGCGGGTGGCGTAGAGGGTGATCGACGCGGCGCCGAGCATCGCGGCGAGGCCGAGGAGGACGGTGCCCTGCCAGCCGACCGCGTGGAAGGCGGCGGCGCCGAGCGCGCCGCCCAGGCTGCTGCCGACGTAGTACGCACACTGGTAGAGGGCCGACGCCTGGGCGCGGGCCGTCTTGGCGGTGCGGCTGACCGACGACGAGGCGACCGCGTGGCCCGCGAAGAAACCGGCGGTGATCAGGACCAGGCCCGCGAGCACCGCGCCGACCGAGTCGGCGAGGGTGAGCAGCAGGCCCGTCGAGGTGGTGCCGACGGCCAGGTAGAGCGCGCCGCGGCGGCCCACCCGGGCGACCAACTGGCCGGCCGCCGCCGAGGAGGCCGTACCCACGAGGTAGACCACGAAGACCGAACCGACGATGCCCTGCGGGAGGTTGAACGGCTCGGCGACCAGCCGGTAGCCGATGACCGTGTAGACCGCGCCGAAGACCGTCATGAACAGGGCGCCGATGGCGTACAGGCGACGGAGGAGCGGGTCGGCGAGGTGGCCGCCGAGGGTGCGGGCCAGTGCCCGCGGGCCGACCGAACGGGGCGCGAAGTGCCGGGCCTTGGGGACCAGCAGCCGGAACGTCACCGCGCACACCACGGCCATCAGCCCCACCGCGCCGAGCGCGGCCCGCCAGCCCCAGCCCTGGGCGACCCAGCCGGTCACGATCCGGCCGGACATCCCGCCGATGCTGTTGCCGGCCACGAACAGTCCGATGGCCGCCACCAGCGCCTTGGCGCGTACCTCCTCGGCCAGGAAGGCCATCGCCGACGCCGGCAGGCCGGCCAGCGCCACGCCCTGGACGGCGCGCAGCGCGATCAGGACGCCGAGCGACGGCGCGAACGGCACCAGCAGGGCGATCACCGAGGCCACCGAGAGCGATGCGGTCATGAGCGTGCGCCGCCCGAAGCGTTCGGACACCGCGCTCAGCGGGATCACGCCGAGGGCCAGTCCCAAGGTGGCCGCCGAAACCGTCCAGCTCGCCTGGTCCGGGGAGACCCCGAGGTCGCCGGAGATGGCGGGCAGCAGTGCCTGGGTGGAATACAGGAGGGCGAAGGTGGCCACTCCGGCGGCGAAGAGGGCGAAGCTCATCCGGCGGTAACCGGGGCCGCCCGGCCGCAGCTTGCCCGCTTCGGGGTCGGGCGCGGCGGCGGAGGAAGAGGAGCTGGTGGACGACTGGGGAGAGGCGGCCGCACGGTCGGTGACGGACGCCCCGGTATCAGCGGGAGGCATGCTTCGACCGTAGGACCCGACAGTTCATGCGTCCAATGCATGGAAACGGCATAATCGATGCTGTGTCGCATGAGCAGAGGTCAGAGGGGTCGCTGTTGCAAGGTCGCAACAGAAATGATGTTGCGGCGGGGAGGCGTAACCGGGGAACGGAAGCGGGCCGGGGCGGGGCGGGCGGCGCGGAGGCCGGCGAGGCGGCCGAGCTCGGTGTCGGGTCGTGGGCGGCGGTGCTCGCCCCGCGGCTCGCCCAGTTCACCGCCGTCGCCCGGCACGAACACGTCACCCGGGCCGCGCAGGAGCTCGGCGTGCCGCAGCCGACCCTCAGCCGCGCCATCGTCCGGCTGGAGGACGACCTCGGCGTCGCGCTCTTCGCCCGGCACGGCCGTACGCTCTCCCTCACCCCGGCCGGCCGGTCCTTCCTCGCCTCCGCCGAACGGGCGCTGGCGGACCTGGAGCGGGCCACCGAGTCGGTACGCGCCGACGTCGACCCGGCCGCCGGCAAGGTCGCCTTCGGCTTCCTGCACACCCTCGGGCCGGAGACCGTACCGGGGCTGATCCGCAGCTTCCGCGCCGACCACCCCCGCGTCCGCTTCCAGCTCGTGCAGAACTACGGCGAGGCGATGATCGAACGGCTCCGCGCCGGCGACCTCGACCTGTGCCTGACCTCGCCGGTGCCGGACTACCCGGACCTGGTCGCCCGCCGGCTCGACGAGCAGAAGCTGCGGCTGGTCGTCCCGGACGACCACCCGCTGGCCGCCCGCAAACGCATCCGGCTCGCGGAGGCCGCCGGTGAACTGTTCGTGACCCTCGAACCGGGCTACGGGCTGCGCCGGATCACCGACGCGCTGTGCGCCGAGGCGGGCTTCGCCCCGCGGGTGGCGTTCGAGGGCGAGGAGGCCGAGACGCTCCGCGGACTGGTCGCGGCCGGTCTCGGCGTGGCCCTGCTGCCGCCACCGGCCGTACCGCGCCCGGGAGTTGCCGAACTGACGGTGACCGCCCCGCGCGCGGTCCGCGAGATCGGCGTGGCCTGGCTGGACGGCCACCCCGACACCCCACCGGTCGCCGCCTTCAAGAAGTTCCTGCTGAGCAGACGGGGACGCCTGCTGCCACGATGACGGGCGCCGCCGCCCTAGCCCTGCGGTTCCCGACGGCCGGTCCAGCGCTCCACCGCGTGCTCGATGTCGGACGGGGAGCTGCCGGAGCGGGGGCCCGGGGGCCAGAAGGGGCGGGCGGCCCGGAGCTTGTCCGCGAGTTCGCCGGCGCGGGTCCGGCGCTCGGCCGCCGTGGGAGCGGCGGCGATCAGTCGCGCCCAGCGGACGGTGTCCACCACCGCGGACTTCATGCGCTCGAAGGCCAGGTAGAAGGCGAGCGCGTCCTCCCACCCCACCCGGCACCCCGCGGGTGCCACCCGCTGCCAGGCGGCGACCGTCCGGTCCCGCTCGGCGGGCAGGTAGGACATCTTGTGCAGGTGGTCCGCCAGGTCGTAGACCGGGTCGCCCCACAGCGCGAGTTCCCAGTCGAGGAAGACCGTGCGATGCCGGTGAGTGATCACGTTGCGCCGGTGGATGTCCGCGTGGAGGAGGCGGAAGGGCCGGCTCCGCAGCGTTTCCGCCCGTTGTTCCAGGAGCGCACACGGGTCTTCCGGGACGCCCAGGTCGCGGTAGAGCTGCCCGGTCGCCTCGTCGCCGTCGGCGCGGATGGTCCGCACCAGACGCAGGAGCAGGGCCACGAATCCGGCGGTGTCGCCGTCCGCGGGCCAGTCGGCGGGCACGCCGGGCAGTTTGGCGGCGGGCACGCGCAGCAACTGGGAGAACAGGGTGCCGATGTCGCGGAGCACGCCGGCGGGCAGCGGGGTGCCGGCCGGGCAGACCTCGTCGAGGCAGGTCCCCGCGATGTACTCGTGGATCTGGAACGGGGGGTCCGCCTCTACGTGGAGCAGCTGCGGTGCCGAGGTGACGTAGGGGCGGATGGCTTCGAGGACCGCGTGCTCGGGCCACATCGTCAGGTCCATCGTCGGCGCCCCGCCTGCCGGGATGCGGACCATCACGGGCCCGTCGGCCGAGTCCACGCGGACATTGCTGTTGTAGTACCCGGAAAGCGCGTCCTGCCGTACGCGCGCTTCCTGGTACAAGGCCATCGCGTCCATCCGCTGTCCACCGCCCTTTCAGGGGCCTGGGTGCGTCGGTCCGTAGCGCAGTCCGGAGCGGATCCGCGCCGGAGTCACGTCGGGAACATGTCCCCACACCAGGCGGGCGGCATTCACCTTCTTCGCCAGACGGGCGATGAGGCCGTCCCGTGTGGCCGGATCCGTTCCGGGAGCGGCCAGCTGCTTGGAGTACCGGACCGTGTCCACGATGGCCGACTTGATCTTCTCGTGCCACAGGTACGTCGTGAGGTCGCGCCGCCAGCCGGCGGTGGTCTCCGGGGGCAGGGCCCGGAGCCAGTGGCGCAGCAGGTCCTCGCGCTGGTCGTCCGGGTAGTCCATCTTGTGGAGGTGGAGGGCGACTTCGTAGACCGGGTCGCCCCACAGGGCGAGTTCCCAGTCGATGAACCAGGTCGTGCCGGCGGTCACGATCATGTTCTTGCGGTGCAGATCGGCGTGGAGCACGGCGAACGGCCGTGGGGTCAGGGCGTTCCACCGTCCGCTGACCGGGGCGAGCGGATCCGCCGGGAACCCGAAGTGGTCGAAGACCCGGCCGTACGCCGGCAGGTGGTCCGCGTGGATCGTCCGCGTCAGCTGCGCCAGGCGCTGCCCGAAGGCCGGTGCGTCCCCCGGCGCGGGCCAGCCCTCCGGAAGCGGCGGCATCTTCCCTTGGGGGATCGCCGTCAGCTGCCCCATCAGCGCGACCGTATCGTCGATCACATGGTCCGGTACGGCGCTCCGGCGCGGGGAGAAGTCGTTGAGGATGTCACCCGCGATGAAGCTCTGGACCTGGAAGCGCGGGGCGTGGGAGACGTGGCGGAGTTCCGGCGCGTAGTCCACATACGGGCGGACGGCGGCCAGCACCTCCTCCTCGCGCCAGACCCGGACGTCCATCACGTCGGCGGCCGCGAGGGGAATGCGGACGTTGACCCGGCCGTCCGGGGTGTCCAGTGCGGCATTGCGGTTGTAGTAGCCCGCCGCCGCGTCGGTGCTGCGCAGAGCCGCGTTGTACAGCGCGTGCCAGCTCATGCGGCTGCCCCGAGGAACAGGGACAGGACCTCGTCCGTGCGGTGTTCCAGCGCGTCCAGCGTGCCCAGGGGCCGGAGGCCGGCCCGGGCGCGCAGCGCGGCGTCGGCCAGCCAGCCGTCCTCCTCGCCGAGCCGGACGGCTGCCCGGTGGATGGCCATCACCAGGGACGGATAGACGTCGCACGCCTTGAACTCGGCCACCGCCCGGCGCCATGTCGACAGCGCCCCGCCCCGGTCGCCCTGCTGCAGCAGCAGGAAGGCCCGGTACATGTCGGCGCGCGCCCTCCCGGAGCGGTAGCCGGCCCGGTCGAGCGCCGCGTACGCGCTGAGGAAGGACGAGGAGGCGCGCTCGGGCTGCCCGAGCCGGATCTGCGCCATCGCCATGGCGGTGTACGCCTTGCCGATCTCGTGCTGGGCCCCCAGCTCCCGCTGGACGGCCAGCGCCTCGGCGGCCTCCGCCACGGCCGCCTCCGGATCGGTGAAGGCCAGCAGCTCGGCGCGGTTGGTCCGGATGTTCGCGAGGCCGAAGGGGTCCTCGGCGCGCCGGTATTCCGCCTCGGCCTCCTGCAGCAGGTCCGCTGCCGCGTCGAAGGAGAGCAGGAACCGGTGGCCGAGGTGCAGCAGCCGTTTCACATCCGCACGGACGACGGGTTTGTCCGCCCGGCTCATCCCGTACACGGCCTCGGCCAGGTCGAAGGCCTCGGCGAAGTCCCCCTGCCACATCCTGATGTCGGCCAGGCAGAACCCCGCGGAGACCCGCACCGGTCCGGACTGTTCCTCCCAGACCTGCTGGAAGATCCGGGCGGCCGTGCGGCTCTCACCGGCGATCCTGCGGGCATTGGCGGCGGCGAGGGAGAGCCTCGCCGAGACGGCGGTGCCGGCCCGCCGGTCCACCTCGGGAGCGAGCTCGATCACCGCCCGGGCATTGCCCAGCGACAGCAGGGACTCGGCTTCGAGGCAGTCGGCGGCCTCCCGGACGGAACTGTCGCCTCCGGGCCGGGCCGCCAGATAGTCCCGCAGGTCCTTCACGATGCCGTCGACCACCTGCCGGCCACCCATGGCCATCCCGCGGTCGGCGTACTCGTGGATCTGCTCCGCGCTGATCGCTTCCGCGTGCAGACCGTGGTAGACGGCCTCGCGCAGGGGTGACGAACGGGAGACGCCGGCACGGTCGGGGCTGCTTTCGAGGCGGTCGGCCACGTCCTCCCAGTAGGCGCGCAGCCGGTCGTGGACCGACCGTTTCACCGCGGGGGAGAGGTGGGACTGCAGAGCGGCCACCATGAGCTGGTGCAGCCGGTACCAGCCCTGGGAGAGCGGATAGGCGAACGAATAGGCGGTCAGCGACTCCCAGGTCAGCAGGTGCGCCGGCAGGTTGAACGCCCGCCCCAGCGCGCGGAAGGCCCCGAAGTCGAAGGTGCGGGCCACACTGAGCAGTTCGAGGATCCGTACCTCGTCCGGCGGTACGTGCTGCAGGAACCGCTGCACGATGTGCTCGGAGGTGATCGTCGTCTCCAGCCGGGCGGGGTTCTGCAGGTAGGTGTCGATGGCGAGGTGCAGATAGAACGGCACTCCGGCGCTGGCCTCGGCGATCGACCGCTGCCGGCCGCCCTCGGTGATGCCCGCGGCGGACAGCAGATCGAGCCGGGCGTCCATCGGCAGGCCCTCGACCGGGACGTGCTGGATCACCGAGGCCCAGTCCTCGTCGTACGCCGCCCACTGCAGCGGCTCGCGGCTGGCCACGACGGTCAGTCCGCCCTGCAGCTGGCCCAGCAGATCACGCAGCCAGGCATCGGCACCGAAGCTCTTGCCACCCGGTAACGGAGTGGGCACCAGCGCCTCGTAGGCGTCGACATAGAGCACATAGGGCCGGTCGCCGCTCGCCTCCCGCAGTTCCTCGGCGAGCAGGTACGAAACGGCGTAGCCGAGCTCGGCGTTGGTGAGGTTGTCGAGGTCCTGCAGCGTGGGGTCGGACTTGATGCGCTGCTTTCGCTGCCGGTTGGACAGCGCCCGGTCCGTCAGCCGGACCAGCCCCGCCGCCGTACCGAACACCGGGAACCCCATGGCGTCGTCGAGGATCTTCGACAGGACGTCGCTCTGCTCCGCGAACGGCGTACTGGAACGGTCCATCCGCAGCTGGGGGTGGACCCGCTGCCACAGGACCGCGTACGCGATGTCGAAGCGGTCGAACTTCACGCCCTGCGCACCGAACTCGGTACGGAGCACGGCCAGTGCGTCCTCCTGCTGCCGCAACGCCGGGACCTGCAGGTCGAGGCGGGCCGTACGGTAGCTCTGGCCGGTGCGGTTCCGCAGCTCCTGCAGCAGCCGGGACTTTCCGATCCCTCCGATGCCCACGACGTTGAAGACCTGCGGGTCCGGGCCGGCGGGCAGCCGGCCCAGAGCCGCCTCGTACGCGGCCAGCACCGATTCCCGGTCGAAGAACTGCCGTTGCAGTGCGGAAACCCGTCGGTATCGCGGCCCGATCGGCATGCCGTATCCCCCCGGTTGCTGGTGCTGCCGCCAGGGAGGCTACCCGCAACGCACCGCACCGGCACCCGGGTTGGAGCACCGCTCAGTGCCGCAACGACGCCCCGAAGCCGGTGGCCAGGGGCATGCGCAGGCCCAGGGGTGGGGGCGCGGCGAGGGCGTCCCTGACGGGGCGGGCGTAGTCGCGGGCGAAGAGGGAGCCGAGGAGGAAGTCGGTGGCCAGTGCGAGGACTTCGGCGCGGTGTTGATGGAGGGAGTGGCCGTCGGAGTGCACCTCGAAGCGGCAGGTGTCGCGGTTGATCTTCTTGGCGCGCTCGGCGTAGCGGTAGGACAGGTCGGGGTCGTGGCGCTCGTCGTTGGTGCCGTGCACGAGCAGGACCTGACGGCCGACGAGCTGCTTCACCGGATCGGGTTGCTCGCCGGTCGCGCGGTGGTCGGGCAGCCACGGTGCGATGGCCAGTACGGAGTGGACGGCGGGGTGGCCGGCGGCGTGCAGGGCGGCGCGGGCGCCCATGCCCGTACCGACGAGGCAGACCGGGACGTCGCCGTAGCGGCGCACCACCTCTTCCAGGGCCCAGGTGGCGTCGCGCGCGGGGTGGGCGGCGGAACCGTTCCAGCCGCGGCAGCGGTAGTGCACCACATGGGTGGCCAGCCCTTCGGGGCGTCCCGCCCGGGCCAGCCGGAGGGCGAGGGGGCGTACCGCGAGCGCGGTCACCGGCGACGGTCGGCGGATCCCGGTCGGTCCGCCCCCCGGCAGTAACAGGGCAACGCCGCTGACCGTCCCCTCCTTGCCGTTCGCTCCCAGCGGTTTTCCCAGCCGGGCCTCGCGCACCGGCAGCGCTTGCTGAGCCATGACCAGAACGATGGCAGAAGGAGACCGGCCCGCCACCCTGTGGACGGGTCACTGTTACGTATCGTTCGGTGAGATCTACGCGCGTAGGGGCTACAGTGCCGAAATGACGAGCGAGACCACCACCCTTCCGAGCAGTGAACAGATCCGCCGCGCCCCCAAGGTGCTGCTGCACGATCACCTCGACGGCGGCCTGCGCCCCGCCACGGTCGTCGACCTGGCCCGCGAGACCGGATACACCGGTCTGCCCGAGACCGATGCCGAGAAGCTGGGCATCTGGTTCCGCGAAGCCGCCGACTCCGGCTCGCTGGAGCGCTACCTGGAGACCTTCGCGCACACCTGCGCCGTCATGCAGACCCGCGACGCACTGGCCCGGGTGGCCGCCGAGTGCGCCGAGGACCTGGCCGCCGACGGCGTGGTCTACGCCGAGGTCCGCTACGCGCCCGAGCAGCACCTGGAGCAGGGCCTGACCCTCGAAGAGGTCGTCGAGGCCGTCAACGAGGGCTTCCGCGAGGGCGAGCGGCGGGCCCGCGAGAACGGCCACCGCATCCGCGTCGGCGCCCTGCTGACCGCCATGCGGCACGCCGCCCGCGCCCTGGAGATCGCCGAACTCGCCAACCGCTACCGCGACTCCGGCGTCGTCGGCTTCGACATCGCGGGCGCCGAGGCCGGCTACCCGCCCACCCGCCACCTCGACGCGTTCGAGTACCTCAAGCGGGAGAACAACCACTTCACCATCCACGCGGGGGAGGCCTTCGGGCTGCCCTCCATCTGGCAGGCGCTCCAGTGGTGCGGCGCCGACCGCCTCGGTCACGGCGTCCGGATCATCGACGACATCGAGGTCGCCGACGACGGCACCGTCAAGCTCGGCCGGCTCGCCTCCTACGTGCGCGACAAGCGGATCCCGCTGGAGATGTGCCCCACCTCCAACCTCCAGACCGGCGCCGCCCCCTCCTACGCCGAGCACCCCATCGGCCTGCTGCGCCGGCTCCAGTTCCGCCTCACCGTCAACACCGACAACCGGCTGATGAGCGGTACGAACATGTCCCGGGAATTCGAGCACCTGGTCAAGACATTCCGCTACACGCTCGATGACATGCAGTGGTTTACAGTCAATGCGATGAAATCAGCATTCATTCCTTTCGATGAACGTCTGGCAATGATCAATGACGTCATCAAGCCCGGTTACGCGGAACTGCGGGCCGAGTGGCTCTTCCGCCCGATGGGCTGAACATCCGCTCCCAGCAGCGCTTCTGACCGTATGTAACGGGGACGGCGCGAGCATATAGCGCAACGGCCGGTGGAATGTCCACCGGCCGTTTTTTGTTTCCTTTTGGCTGTTTGCGACGCCGGTTGCCGCCTCACTAGGTTGATGGGCCGGTCAAGCCCCCATCAATGAGGACGTAATTCGATGAAGCAGGGAACGATCAAGACTCTCGGTGTCGCCGCGCTCGGTGCCGCCTTTGCCGTCACCGCCGCGGGCGCCGCCTCCGCCGCCCCGGTGGCCGGTGCCGCCGACACCGCCGGCGGTCTGCTGCACAGCGCCACCGACACCGTCTCGGGGGCCACCAAGAACGTCAACGGCGGCACCAACGCCAAGCCGGGCAGCAACGGCGTCAAGACGCACCTGAACTCCAAGGGCAACAAGCTCCTCGGCGGGCTGCCCACCGGCGCCGTCGGCAAGGCCCTCCCGCTGGGCTGAGCCCCGCACCCCCGCCGCCCTCAGGGGTGCGCGGCGCACCGTCCCCGGCCCGTACGCCTCCGCAGGCGTACGGGCCGTCGGCTTGCTTCAGGTGCGGTGGGTCACGCGGCGCGGTGGGTCGCCAGGGGGCGGCCCGCCGGGCGCGGTGGGCCTACCAGGCGGCGGCGCCGTGGGCCTTCTCCTCCGAGGGGAGGAGTATCCACAGTGCGAGGTAGACCAGGAACTGCGGGCCGGGGAGCAGACACGACACCAGGAAGATCACGCGCATCGTGACCGGCGTCGTACCGAAGCGACGGGCCAGGCCCGCGCACACTCCGGCGATCATTCGGTTGTTGCGGGGACGGACCAGTGCGGCGGCCATGAGGGAGGACTCCTTTGCGACTACGTGGGGCGTTTGCCCGATGTCTCAAAGGTAGGTCCGACTGCCCGAGAGCACGTCAGCCTGTGGTGTGAGGCCGACCCTGGAGATCTTCGGGGTCGTACCCCCGAGACGCTCGTACCGCCGGCGGAGCCGGCACCGGGCCCCGGGGACGACCAGCAGGTGCACCACCGCCACGCCCAGGGTGTTCAGCAGCACCGAGTCGACATCGGGGACCCGTCCGGGGATCCCTGACTGCAGCAGTTCGATGGCCAGCGCGATCATCGCGCCGGCGAAGGCGGTACGGGTGAAGGAGACCAGCGGCGAAACGTTCAGGCGGCCGGCGGAGAGCGGCAGCAGCACGCCCAGCGGCGCCAGCAGCAGCACCGAGCCGCCCAGATGCTGCACGGCCTCCCACGATGCCCCGTGCGCCAGCTCGGCCCGGATCGTGGCCAGCGGTTCGAGGTTCGCCGCCGGAACCCAGGGCACGGTCCGGGGACGCAGCGTGAGCCAGCCGACGATCGACAGATGCGCCACAAGGAGAAGAAGTCCGGTGACGCGCATACGGGGGGAGGCGGCGGTGCCGTGGCCATGACGCTGCACAAAGCCCAGGACGCCAGGACCGGTGGCCATGGTTCCGCCCTATTGCACCCGTCTTGGGGCGTGGGGGGTCGGTGGGGGCGTGAGGCGTTGCGGGGCGGGGCGGGCGGGGCGCCTCGGGGGGGTACGGCGTTGTCTCGGGCGGCGGGGCCGTCGGGCCGGTGGCTCGGGCGCGGTGGCTCGGGCGGGCCCGCCGGGGTGGCCGCGCGCGCAGGGGCCGCATCCCCCCACCCCCGAACCCACCCCCCGCCCCCTCCCCCGAAGGGGGAGAGGGGGAGGGGGCGGGGGAAGCCCTGGCACGGCGGGCGAAGCCCGTCGCTCAGCCCCTCCGGCCCGCTCCCTCAGCCGTTCCCCGTCAGTGTGTCCCCCCACCCCGCGTGTTCGGCGATGTCCGGGTTGGAGAGGACGTCGGCGGAGCAGTCGTAGCGGTGGGGGGTGGTGCGGTCGGGGCCGGAGAGGACGGCTGCGTGGGTGCGGCCGAGGGCCGGGCTGGCGCCGTAGGTGCACACCAGTTGGGCCAGGGCGAACGACGGGAGGTCGTCCGGGGGGAGGCTCAGGCGGAGGGCGTCCGCCGGGTCACCCGGGTGCGGGCCCTCGACCTTCAGGTCGGCGGGCAGTGCGCTGCTGAAGCCCGCCTTCTCCTCGTCGGGGGAGGGTGGCTGCTGCAGCGCCCGCAGGAGGGCACGGGCGGTCCGCAGGCGGACGTCGGCGCCGGCCGGGGCCTTGGCCGGCGGGAGGGTTCGCTCCACCTGGGCCAGGGCCGAGCCGCACACCAGGTACAAGGTGGCCCGGGTGCCCTCGCCCGGCGCGGCCTCGCCTGCCGGCGCCTTGCAGCTGACCCGTGCGGGTGCCCCGCCCGCGTCCACCGGTACGGACGTACCGCGGATCCCGCAGCCGGTCGCCGCCAGCGTCAGCAGCGCCACCGCCCCGGCGGCCCGCCGCCACCCGCGTCCGGCCCGGCGTCCCGCCGGCCGTCCCGTCAGACCTCCCCGTCCCGTCAGATCTTCCCGCCGCGTCATCGCCCGTCCTTCGAACCGTTGTTGCGGGACCCGGACCCGGACCCGGCCGGGGAGCCGTCGCGTCGGTCGTCTTCGGCCAGGGGGGAGGCGTCCATCGGCAGGCGCAGGGTGAAGACCGCACCGCCCTCGGGGAGGTTGGCCGCGGTGATCTCGCCGCCGTGGATGTGCGCGTTCTCCAGGGCGATGGACAGGCCCAGGCCGCTGCCCTCGGAGCGCGGGCGGGAGGCGCTCGCCTTGTAGAAGCGGTCGAAGACGTGCGGCAGGACCTCTTCGGGGATGCCGGGGCCGTGGTCCCGTACGCGGATCACCAGCCGGCCGCTGCCCGGCCGGGCGCCGCCCGCCGGCTGTCCGGCCCCCTGCGGCCCGTCGGCGGCCTGCTCCGGCCCGTCCCCGGTACGGAACGGGCCCGCCGGGCCGCTCGCCGTCGCGGGAGCCTCCTGGTCGGCGCCGCCCGGCGTCTCCGTACCGGCCGTGCCGTCCGGTTCCTCGCCGGCCGTGTCCTCGGTGCGCACCGACACCCGGACCGGCGAGCCGCCGTGTTTGAGGGCGTTGCCGATCAGGTTGGCCAGGATGACGTCGAGCCGCCTCGGGTCCAGCCGGGCCACGATGCCGCGGTCGGCGTCCAGGTCGACCGCGTCCAGCCAGGCCCGCGCGTCGATGCACGCCGTGACCTGGTCCGCGACGTCGACGTCGTCCAGCACCAGCCGGGCCGTCCCCGCGTCGAAGCGGGTGACCTCCATCAGGTTCTCCACCAGGTCGTTCAGCCGCCGGGTCTCGCTCACCACCAGCTGGACCGCGGGCGCGATCATCGGGTCGAGGGACTCGGCCTCCTCCTCCAGCACCTCGGAGACCGCGGTGATCGCCGTCAGCGGCGTGCGCAGCTCGTGCGACATGTCCGCGACGAAGCGGCGGGAGGCCGCCTCCCGGCCGCTCAGCTCCTCGACCCGCTGTTCCAGCCGCTCCGCCGTGCGGTTGAACGTCCGGGAAAGATCGGCGAGTTCGTCGGTGCCGGTCACCCGCAGCCGGGTGTCGAGCCGTCCCTCGCCGAGCTGCCGCGCCGCGTGCCCCAGCCGCTGTACGGGCCGCAGCACGGTCGTCGCGGCGGCCTGCGCCAGCAGCGCCGAGCCGACCAGCGCGAGCGCGGTCGCGATCCCCAGCGACCAGGCCAGCGAGTTGAGGTCCTGCCGTTCGGTGGCCAGCGACTTCATCATGTAGCCGGTCGGCCCGCCGCCGATCACCTTCGCGCCGGCGACGAGGTACGGGGTGTCCCCGATCTGCTTGCGCTGCCAGTACAGGTGGTGCGCATAGCGGTTGGACTCGTCGACCGGGCGGACCTCGTTCACCGCCTTGCGCAGCGAGGCCGGCACCGTCGCCAGCGTCAGCAGGTCCTTGTCCGTGGTGGCCGCGCAGTCCTTGCCCGACCGGTCCACGCCGATCAGCAGTACCGCGTAGTTCTGCGGTCCGGCCGCCATCTGCCGTGCCGCGTCCTGGAGTTCGGCGCACCGCGGACGCAGCGGCAGCGAGCGCGTACTGTCCTCCAGCGCCTTGCGGAAGTCCTTGAGCACCGCGTTCTGGGTGCGGTCCAGCACCGTGTTGCGGTTCAGCCAGTACGCGATGCCGGACGCGGACACCGCCGCGGTCAGTGCCACCAGCGCGAAGACCACCACCAGCCGCAGCCGCAGACTCGTCCAGCGCAGCAGCCCCGGCGCGCGGCCGAGCAGCCGCAGCAGCCGGCTGCCGGGCCCGGGCGTGGATGCGGGCGCGTCAGGGTCACCGGCCGGGCCCTGCGCGCGCTCCTGCGCCGTCCCGCCGTCCGTGCCGCGTTCCCTCACTGCGGCGAGTCCAGCCGGTAGCCGACACCGCGGACCGTACGGATCAGGGTCGGCGAGGACGGCACGTCCTCCACCTTCGCCCGCAGCCGTTGCACACAGGCGTCCACCAGGCGCGAGTCGCCCAGGTAGTCGTGCTCCCACACCAGCCGCAGCAACTGCTGCCGGGACAGCGCCTGGCCGGGCCGCCGGCTCAGCTCCAGCAGCAACCGCAGCTCGGTGGGTGTCAGTTGCAGATCCTCGCCGTTCTTGGTGACGGTCATCGCCGACCGGTCGATCACCAGCGAACCGAAGGTCGCCGAGTCACTGGACTCGCGCTCCCCGCGGCGCAGCACGGCCCGGATCCGGGCGTCCAGCACCCGCCCCTGGACCGGTTTGACGACGTAGTCGTCCGCCCCGGACTCCAGTCCCACCACGACGTCGATGTCGTCGTTGCGCGCGGTGAGCAGGATGATGGGCAGCTGGTCCGTACGCCGGATCCGGCGGCACACCTCGAAACCGTCGATGCCCGGCAGCATCACGTCCAGCACGATCAGGTCCGGGCGCTGCTCGCGCAGCAGCTTCAGACCGTCCTCGCCCGTCGCCGCGGTCACCACACGGTGACCCTGGCGGGACAGCGAGAGTTCGAGGGCCGTGCGGATGGCGTCGTCGTCCTCGATCAGCAACAGGAAAGGCACGTCCGCCATTCTGGCCCATGGGACGCCGGGACATCGACCAGTGGCCCCGCCCTACCCGGGCCGCCGCCCCCGCGAACCGTCCGCCGCGCCGGACCTGCCCCTGTGACAGGGCTGTGACAGTCGGCGGACAACGCGATGAAACTGCGTTGGCAGGCTTTGGGTCACCGGGAGAGATCAACACCGATCACCGCCCGGGACACCGAAACGGACCGAACGAGCCGGCTCTACGACGGGGGGCGCGAGATGACCACGCACGGCACCACTTCCAGCGCAGTTATCACGCGACTCCACGACGTGGCGCGGACACCGGAGAAGTCCGGTGCCGTGAGCCTGCGGGGGTGTGCTCGCGGCATCGGGCGTCAGCGGCCGCCGTACATGGTGGCCATCGACGCGACGACGGTGGAGATCAACGGGGGAACGGGACGGCACGGGGGAAGCGCCGTCCACGGGGGGAACAACGGGGGAGCGGAGTACGGGGAGGGCACGGGGGAACGGCGTTCCGCGTCGGAGGCGGCCGAGGCCGAAGCGGCCTTCACCGCCTACGTCCAGGAGCGCCGCGCCTCCCTGTACGCCACCGCCTACCACCTGACCGGTGACCGCCACGAGGCCGAGGACCTGCTGCAGAGCGCACTGTTCTCGACCTACCGGGCCTGGGACCGGATCAGTGACAAGGCGGCGCTCGGCGGCTATCTGCGCCGCACCATGACCAACCTGCACATCAGCGCCTGGCGCCGGCGCAAGCTCAACGAGTACCCGACCGAGGAGCTGCCGGAGACCGCCGGCGACGTCGACGCGATGCGCGGCACCGAGCTGCGCGCGGTGCTGTGGCAGGCGCTGGCCCGGCTGCCCGAGACGCAGCGCACCATGCTGGTGCTGCGCTACTACGAGGGCCGCACGGACCCGGAGATCGCGGACATCCTCAACATCAGTGTCGGCACGGTGAAGTCGAGCATCTGGCGCGCGCTGCGACGGCTGCGCGACGACGAGGTGCTCAGCTTCGGCCGTGACGAGGAAGAGTCCTTCGGCGAGCTGGTGGCCTGAAGGAACGGCGCGGCCCGCCGGGGGAACGGGCCGCGCCAACGGGGGAAAGGCCCGAGGGGGACCTGAAAAGGACGCCCGAGGGGGGAAAGGCCCGAGGGGGGGTCGGGCATACGGGGGAAGTACGGGGGAAATGAGCGGGTTCGGGCGGCCGGGGGGTCTGCCCGAGCCCGCTTCCGTGCGTCCGCCGCCGGCGTGGCTATGCGCCCCGCACCGTCACCACCGGCTCGTTCCGGACCGGGAAGTTCACCGAGTTGGCGATGAAGCACTTCTCGTGGGCGTCGTGGTGCAGCGCCCGGGCCCGTTCGAGGTCGTCCGCCGAGGCCACCTCGACGCGCGGTCGCAGCACCACCTCCGAGAACCGCCCGCCCCCCTTGCCGTCCTCCGCCATCGTGCCCGCCGCGTCGTCCGCGTACCCGGTCACCACCACGCCGGCCAGCGCGCACAGCGCCAGATAGGACAGCATGTGGCACTGCGCCAGAGAGGCGAGCAGCAGCTGCTCGGGGTTCCAGCGGTCGGCCGTCCCGCGGAACGCCGGGTCCGCGGTGCCCGGCAGCGGCGGCAGCCCCTCGGCGCTGACCTCATGATCGCGGCCGTACGCCCGGTAGTTGCTGGTCCCCGTGCCGTTGTTGCCGGTCCAGGTGACCGTCGTGCGGTAGTGGTGTTCCCTCGGCATCGGTACGTCCTCCCATGAGGTGCCGGGGCACCCGACGTGCCCGGCCGGCGGTCAGGAGCCTACGGCCGCCCGTTGTGCACCCGCGCCATGGCCCGCGCCCGCGGCGGAAATACGGTCCAGCGCCTCCGGCCTCGCGCACGGGTGGGCGCCCAGCGCCGTGTGGCGGGCCACCACGGACCGCTCGGCGCGCAGCAGTCGCAGCCCCCGGCGGATCAGGTACGGGACCGGTTTGCGGGCCTCTTGCAGATCCCGCTGCAGCCGCCGGCGGAAAGTCGTGACCGGGTGCCCGCGCAGGCACAGCGCATCGGCCAGCAGGCCCGCCGCCCGGCACGCCGCGATCACATCGGCGGCGAAGATGCCCTCGGCGATGAACAGCGGGGCACCGCCGAGATCGAGTTCCGCGGCGCCGACTCGGGCGCTGAGCGAGATGTCGTACACCGGGACGTCCGTGCGCCCCGTGCGGCACAGCTCCTCGATCGCGGCGACGGCGGCACCGGCGTCCCACGAGAGCGGCGAGTCCCAGTCCGCGCCGCCGCCGTCCGGCAGTTGGGGCAGCGTCGGGTCCGTCCCCTCCTTGTAGAAGTCGTCGAGACGGAGGACGGGCAGCCCGCTGTGGGCGGCCAGGGACGTCTTGCCGGTGCCGGACGGGCCGGTCAGCAGGATGACGCGGGTACGGTCACCTCCCGGCTCGACCGGGGTCGAGGGCTCGGAGGAGGGCGGCCGGGCGGCGGAGTCGGTGGTCACGGACAGCCATTGTCCCGCATTGCGCCGTGTGGGCTACCCCTGGCGCGCGAGGTGGCCCGCCCACCCGCAGCTCAACTACGCTACGCGGTCAGACGATTACCCCACACCCTTGGAACGCCGCACGCTTCCGACGCATTCCGACGCATTCCGACGCTTTTCGAACCACAGGCAGGTGGCAGATGCCCTCCCACGCACGTCCCAAGCCCAGCCGCGTTCCGCGCACCCTGCTGCGCGCCGGCCTGGTGGTCTCCGCGGCCGGCGCCGCGCTCGCGGGGGGCGGTGCGGCGACGGCAGGCGCGGCGCCCGCGTCCACCCCGCACCACAGTCCTGACCACGGCCCTGGCCACGGGCCCGACCGGCACGGCACCGACACCGGCGCCACCGCCCACGCGCTGACCGGCGCGCTGCTGACGTCCGCGGCCGGCGGTGTCGGGCCGCTGAAGAACATCCAGGTGGACCCGCTGGCCAATACGGGCGTCGACCCGCTCGCCAACGCCGTCGGCACCCGGGTCGCCGACTTCAAGCCGCTCAGCACCACCGTGTTGACCGGCGGCCTCTCGCACGGCGCGGCGGTCCGCGACGTCCCGCTGGTCAACAAGGTCGAACGGATCCTGCCCGGCTAGCCGCGAACTCCCGTCCTGGTCCGGACACACCACCGCCCCGGGTGCCGCGGCACCCGGGGCGGTGGTACGTCGTGGACGCGCCGGATCAGACACCCATCGGGTGCCAGACCGTCTTCGTCTCCAGGAAGGCCAGCAGCCGGTCCGTGCCCGGGTCGGCGCTCCAGTCCTCCGTGCGCGGACGCAGCACCCGCTTGAGGTTGTCGGCCGCCGCGGTCTCCAGCTCCTTGGCCAACCCGGCGTCCGCCCCCGCGAGATCGAGCGCGTTGACGTCCTGGTGGGCGGCGAGCGGCGCGGCGATCTCCGCCGTACGGCCCGAGAGGACGTTGACCACACCGCCCGGCAGGTCGGACGTGGCCAGCACCTCACCCAGCGACAGGGCCGGCAGCGGGGATTTCTCCGAGGCGACCACCACGACGGTGTTGCCGGTGACGATCGCCGGCGCGATCACCGAGACCAGGCCCAGGAACGACGACTCCTGCGGGGCCAGGACCGCGACCACACCGGTCGGCTCGGGCGAGGAGAGGTTGAAGTACGGGCCCGCGACGGGGTTGGCGCCGCCGGCGATCTGCGCGACCTTGTCGGACCAGCCCGCGTACCAGACCCAGCGGTCGATCGCCGCCTCCACCTGGGCGGTGGCCTTGGACTTCGACAGTCCCTCGGCGTCGGCGACCTCGGCGACGAACTGGTCGCGGCGGCCCTCCAGCATCTCGGCGATGCGGTAGAGGATCTGCCCGCGGTTGTACGCCGTGGCGCCCGACCAGCCACCGAACGCCTTGCGGGCGGCGACCACCGCGTCCCGCGCGTCCTTGCGGGAGGACAGGGGTGCGTTCGCCAGCCAGTTGCCCTTCGCGTCACTCACCTCGTACACCCGGCCGCTCTCGGAACGCGGGAACTTCCCGCCCACGTACAGCTTGTAGGTCTTGAAGACCGACAGACGCTCAGACATCGAGGTACGCCTCCAGACCGTGCCGGCCGCCCTCGCGGCCGAAGCCCGACTCCTTGTAGCCGCCGAACGGCGAGGCCGGGTCGAACTTGTTGAACGTGTTGGACCAGATGACACCCGCACGGAGCTTGTTCGCCATCCACAGGATGCGCGAACCCTTCTCCGACCAGATGCCCGCGGAGAGACCGTAGGGGGTGTTGTTGGCCTTCTCCACGGCCTCGGCCGGGGTGCGGAAGGTCAGTACGGACAGCACCGGGCCGAAGATCTCCTCCCGGGCGATCCGGTGGGCCTGGGTGACGCCCGTGAAGAGCGTGGGCGCGAACCAGTAGCCGGAGGAGGGGAGTTCACAGGCCGGGGCCCAGCGCTCGGCGCCCTCGGCCTCGCCCGCGTCGGCCAGCTCGGTGATCCGGGCCAGCTGCTCGGCCGAGTTGATCGCACCGATGTCGGTGTTCTTGTCCAGCGGGTCGCCCACGCGCAGGGTCTGCATCCGCCGCTTGAGCGCGTCCAGCAGCTCGTCCTGGACCGACTCCTGCACCAGGAGGCGGGAGCCGGCGCAGCAGACGTGGCCCTGGTTGAAGAAGATGCCGTTGACGATGCCCTCGACGGCCTGGTCGACGGGGGCGTCGTCGAAGACGATGTTCGCCGCCTTGCCGCCCAGTTCGAGGGTGAGCTTCTTGTCCGTGCCGGCGACCGTACGGGCGATGGCCTTGCCGACCTCGGTGGAGCCGGTGAAGGCCACCTTGTTGACGTCGGGGTGGCCCACCAGCGCGGCGCCCGTCGAGCCGTCCCCGGTGAGGATGTTGACGACGCCCTTGGGCAGGCCGGCCTGGCGGCAGATGTCCGCGAAGAACAGGGCGGACAGCGGGGTGGTCTCGGCCGGCTTCAGCACGACCGTGTTGCCGGTCGCCAGCGCCGGGGCGATCTTCCACGCCAGCATCAGCAGCGGGAAGTTCCACGGGATGACCTGGCCCGCGACGCCCAGGGGGCGCGGGTTCGGGCCGTAGCCGGCGTGGTCGAGCTTGTCGGCCCAGCCCGCGTAGTAGAAGAAGTGCGCGGCGACCAGCGGCAGGTCGGCGTCGCGGGACTCGCGGATCGGCTTGCCGTTGTCCAGCGACTCCAGCACGGCCAGCTCGCGCGAGCGCTCCTGGATGATCCGGGCGATCCGGAACAGGTACTTGGCGCGCTCGGCGCCCGGCAGCGCCGACCACTTCTCGAACGCCTTGCGGGCGGCCTTCACGGCCCGGTCGACGTCGTCGGCGGTGGCCTGGGCGACCTCGGACAGGACCTCCTCGGAGGAGGGGGAGACGGTCTTGAAGACCTTGCCGTCGGCGGCCGGGGCGAACTCGCCGTCGATGAAGAGCCCGTAGGACGGCGCGATGTCGACGACCGAGCGGGACTCGGGTGCGGGTGCGTATTCGAAGGTCATGGGTGCCTCAGTCCACCGTGACGTAGTCGGGGCCGGAGTAGCGGCCGGTGCTGAGCTTCTGGCGCTGCATCAGCAGGTCGTTCAGGAGGCTGGAGGCGCCGAAGCGGAACCAGTCGGCGGTCAGCCAGGGCTCGCCGAGCGTCTCGTTGACCATCACCAGGTACTTGATCGCGTCCTTGGTGGTGCGGATCCCGCCGGCCGGCTTCACACCGACCTGGACGCCGGTGGCGGCGTGGAAGTCGCGGACCGCCTCCAGCATCAGCAGCGTGACGGGCGGGGTGGCGTTCACGGCCACCTTGCCGGTGGAGGTCTTGATGAAGTCGGCGCCGGCCAGCATCGACAGCCAGGAGGCCCGGCGGACGTTGTCGTACGTCTGGAGCTCGCCGGTCTCGAAGATGACCTTCAGGTGGGCGGCGCTCCCGTCGGGGCGGGCGCAGGCCTCCTTGACGGCCTTGATCTCCTCGAAGACCTGCAGGTAGCGGCCGGAGAGGAAGGCACCCCGGTCGATCACCATGTCGATCTCGTCGGCGCCGGCCGCGACCGCGTCCCGGGTGTCGGCCAGCTTGACCGGCAGCGCGGCGCGGCCGGCCGGGAAGGCGGTGGCGACGGACGCGACGTGGATGCCGGAGTCGCCGAGCGCCTCCTTGGCCGTCGCGACCATGTCGGGGTAGACGCAGATCGCCGCGACCTTGGGGGTGGTGCGGTCGGTGGGATCCGGGTTGATGCCCTTGGCGCACAGCGCCCGGACCTTGCCCGGGGTGTCCGCGCCTTCGAGGGTCGTCAGGTCGATCATCGACAGGGCGAGGTCGATGGCGTACGCCTTCGCCGTGGTCTTGATCGAGCGGGTGCCGAGGGTGGCGGCGCGGGCCTCGAGGCCGACCGCGTCGACGCCGGGGAGGCCGTGGAGGAAGCGGCGCAGCGCACCGTCGTCGGCGGTCACGGCCGCCATTGACGCCAGACGCCCCGCGGCTTCCTTGCCGTATGCGGGAACAGTGATGGGCATGGTCACGAGGGGAGCATATCTACGCGCGTAGCGCAATGTCATCCCCCTGGGCGCCGCCATTCCGGCCACAGCCCGAATGATGCCGTAACGCAATGTCCGGCATCCGGACGGTCAGGCAGAATCGGCGGCATGACGCGCCAGGACCGGACCACCCCGCCACCGCAGCAGTACGCCGAGCGCAGCTACCGCTCGCCCGCGGCCCTCGTCGGCGGCGTCCTGCTCCTGCTGCTCGGCGGCTGGCTCGGCGCCGACGCCCTGCTGCACGGCACCCCGCACGCCAGGCTGACCGCGGTGTTCGCGCTGCTCCTCGGCGTCCCGCTGGTGGCCGCCTTCACGCTGCGGCCGCTGGTGCGGGCCGGCGACGAGCGGCTGACCGTGCGCAACCCGTTCCGAACGATCACGCTGCCCTGGGGCGCGGTCGAGGAACTGCGGGCCTCGTTCTCCACCGAGGTCTTCACCACCGCCGGGAAATTCCAGCTCTGGGCCATCCCGGTCTCCCTGCGGCAGCGCAAGAAGGCGAACCGGCAGGCGCTGCGCGGCGCCGGCGCGGACACCCCCCGGTTCGGCCCGGACGCCGGCGCCGGACCGGCCCCGCGTGCCCTGGCCGACCAGGCCCTCGACGAACTGCGCGAGATCAAGGAACGCGTCGCGGGCCGGGCGGACGCCCAGGGCGAGCCGGTGGTCCGCTGGGCGTACGCGATCCTCGCGCCCCTCGTGGCGGGTGCGGTCGGCCTCGTCGTGATGCTCGCGCTCTGACCCACCCGGACTCCGGCTCCCCTACGGGGAAGGCCCCCCGCCCGAGGGCGAGGGGCCTTGCCGCAGGTGGCAGGGGGCCGTCAGATCCCGGCCGCCGCCGACATGTCCTCCTTGATGGCGGCCAGGGTGGCGGCCGCCCTCGTACGCGCCGCGTCGAGCGCCTCCGGCCCGGACACCGGCGCGACGACCTCCAGGTAGCACTTCAGCTTGGGCTCGGTGCCACTGGGGCGCACGACGACGCGGGCGGACTCGATGCCGGCCTCCGGGGAGCCGGACAGGTAGTAGCGCAGTCCGTCGGTCGGCGGGAGGGCGTCGGTGCCCTGGTTCAGGTCGTCCGCCCGGGTCACCGCCAGACCGGCCAGCGCGGCCGGCGGCTGCTCGCGGAGCCGGCGCATCGCGTCGGCGATCAGCGTCAGGTCCTCGACCCGCACCGACAGCTGGTCGGTCGCGTGCACCCCGAACTCCACCGCGAGGTCGTCCAGCAGATCGGCGATCGTCCGGCCGGCCCGCTTGAGCTCCGCGGCCAGCTCGGTGACCAGCAGGGCGGCGGTGATGCCGTCCTTGTCGCGGACGCCCTCCGGGTCGACGCAGTAGCCGAGCGCCTCCTCGTAGGCGTACCGCAGACCGTCCACCCGGGCCAGCCACTTGAAGCCGGTCAGGGTCTCCTCGTAGGGCAGCGAGGAGGCCGCGGCGATACGGGACATCAGCTGCGAGGAGACGATGGTCGTCGCGAACGTGCCGGCCGCCTGCTTGCTGACGAGGTGGGCGGCGAGCAGCGCGCCGACCTCGTCACCGCGCAGCATCCGCCAGCCCTCGGGGGTGCCGGGGGCGGGGACGGCGACGGCACAGCGGTCGGCGTCCGGGTCGTTGGCGATCACCAGGTCGACGTCCCCGCCCCGCGCCCGGGCGGTGGCGAACGCGAGGTCCATCGCGCCCGGCTCCTCCGGGTTGGGGAACGCGACGGTCGGGAAGTCCGGGTCCGGCTCGGCCTGCTCCGCCACCACCACGGGGGCCGGGAAGCCGGCCCGGGCGAAGGCGGCGACGAGCACGTCCCGGCCGACGCCGTGCATCGGCGTGTAGACGACGTCGAGGTCCCGGGCCGAGCCGGGCGTCAGCACCGCGTCCGTACGCGCCAGGTAGGCGTCCAGGACCGTGTCGTCGAGGGTCTCCCAGCCGGCCTCGGGGCGCGGTACGTCGGCCAGCGAGCGGATCGCGGCGATCTCCGCGGCGATCTCCCCGTCGGCCGGCGGCACGATCTGCGAACCGTCGCCCAGGTACACCTTGTAGCCGTTGTCGCGCGGCGGGTTGTGGCTGGCGGTGACCTCGACGCCGGCCACCGCGCCCAGGTGCCGGATGGCGAAGGCCAGGACAGGGGTGGGCAGCGGGCGCGGCAGCAGCGCGGCGCGCAGGCCGGCGCCGACCATGACGGCCGCGGTGTCCCGCGCGAAGTCGGCGCTCTTGTGGCGCGCGTCGTAACCGATCACGACCAGGCCGGAGCCCTCGCCCTTCGCCCGGAGGTACCCGGCGAGGCCGGCCGCGGCCCGGATGACCACCGAACGGTTCATCCGCATCGGGCCCGCGCCCAGCTCCCCGCGCAGCCCGGCCGTGCCGAACTGCAGGGTGCCGGCGAACCGGGCCGCCAGCTCGTCGGTGTCCTCGGCCGCGATCAGCTTGGCCAACTCGTCCCGGGTCTCCGGGTCGGGGTCCTCGGCCAGCCAGGTCCGGGCCCGGTCGATCAGCTCCGCGGATTCGGTAGCCACGTCATGCTCCTGCCTAGTGGATGCGGTGGGTGAGGTGGGTGCGGGGAGCCGGCCCGGCCCGGCCCCGCCCGGCCGCGGCCGGGCCCTCGGTGGTCCGGCCATGGCGGCGGCGTGCGGCCGTGGCCGGGCCCTCGGCCGGATCTCAGATCTTGCTGAGGACCTGTCCGAGCAGGGTCCCCATCCGGGTCGCGGAGTCGCGGCCGGCCTGCAGGACCTCTTCGTGGTTGAGCGGCTCACCCGTCATGCCGGCGGCGAGGTTCGTCACCAGCGACAGCCCGAGCACCTCCGCACCGGCCTCGCGGGCCGCGATGGCCTCCAGGACGGTGGACATGCCGACCAGGTCGGCGCCCAGGGTCCGGATCATCTTGATCTCGGCCGGGGTCTCGTAGTGCGGGCCGGGGAACTGGACGTAGACGCCCTCCTCCAGGCTCGGGTCGATCTCCTTGCACAGCGCGCGCAGCCGCGGCGAGTACAGGTCCGTCAGGTCGACGAAGTTCGCGCCGACGATCGGGGAGGTGGCGGTGAGGTTGAGGTGGTCGCTGATGAGGACCGGCTGGCCCGGGCGCATGCCCTGGCGCAGGCCACCGCAGCCGTTGGTGAGCACGACGGTCTTGCAACCGGCGGCGACGGCGGTGCGGACGCCGTGCGCGACGGCGGCGACGCCCCGGCCCTCGTAGTAGTGCGTGCGGCCGAGGAAGACCAGGGCGCGCTTCTCGCCGATCTGGTAGGAGCGGATCTTGCCGCCGTGGCCGGCGACGGCCGGGGGCGGGAAGCCGGGCAGCTCGGTGACGGGGAATTCGTGCTCGGGCGCGCCCAGGGCCTCGGCTGCCGGCGCCCAGCCGGAGCCCATCACCAGGGCGACGTCGTGGGTCTCGGCGCCGGTCAGCTCGCGCAGGCGGGCGGCGGCGGCGTCGGCGGCGCCCTGGGGGTCGCGCGCGATGTCCGGGGTAACAGATGCGTTCACGCGGACGAGGGTAGCCGGTATTCCCCTACGCGCGTAGATGTCGCTGCTCACGGTGCTGGGAACGTTCTCTTGTGGCTTTTGACGAACGGCTTGCCCGGGACATGCCGCGGTCCCGGCCCGGACAGGAGGTGGGCCGGACCGCCCGCCCGCCCCTCAGCAGGGCCGCTTGCGGAGTTCCATCACGTAGTCGTGCGGGGCGCCGGCGGACTCGGCGGCGTCGGCGATCTCGCCCAGGTAGCGGGCGGAGGGCAGGCCGCCCTCGTAGCCGTTGAGGACGTAGATCCAGGCGGTCTCGTCGCCTTCGAGGGTGTGCACCCGGACCCGCATCCGGCGGTAGATGCCCATGCCGACGCCCTCCCAGCGGTCCATGGACTCCTCGTCCATCGGGGCGATGTCGTAGAGCGCGACGAAGAGCTGGGAGTCCGGGTCCTCGACGACTGTCGCGAGGGCGCCCTCCCACCCCATCTGCTCGCCGCCGAAGGTGAGCCGCCAGCCGCTGAGCCAGCCCGTGCCGCGCAGCGGCGAGTGCGGTGCGCGGCGGGACATCAGCCGCGCGTCGAGGTTGCCGGCGTACGCGGCGTAGAGCGACATGGTTCCGAGGGTACGGGAGGATGCCCGCCGGGCTCTTGGTACCGGAGGTTCGTACAAGGCGGGGCAGCGCGCGCCCCGGCGCACGTAAGCGCCTCACTCCGCCCCCGGGCGCGAGGGACGTACGGGCGTGCGGGACAATGGAGTACGTGACTCGGATCGTGATCATCGGTGGCGGACCCGGCGGATACGAAGCGGCCCTGGTGGCTGCCTCTCTCGGCGCGGAGGTGACCGTCGTCGACTGCGACGGTCTGGGCGGGGCGTCGGTGCTCACCGACTGCGTGCCGTCGAAGACCCTGATCGCGACGGCCGAGGTGATGACGACCTTCGACTCGTCGTACGAAGAGCTGGGCATCATCGTCGAGGACGACACCCCGTACAACGAGCGGCCGGCCCGCGTCGTGGGCGTGGACCTGGGGAAGGTCAACCGAAGGGTCAAGCGGCTCGCGCTCGCCCAGTCGCATGACATCACGGCGTCGGTGACCCGCGCCGGCGGCCGGGTCATGCGTGGCCGCGGCCGGCTGGAGCCGGGCCAGGCGCCGGACGGTTCGCGCAAGGTGACGGTGACCGCGGCGGACGGGACGACCGAGGGCCTGATCGCGGACGCGGTGCTGATCGCCACCGGCGCGCACCCCCGCGAGATCCCGGACGCGCTGCCCGACGGCGAGCGGATCCTGAACTGGACGCAGGTCTACGACCTCGACGAGCTGCCCGAGGAGCTCATCGTGGTCGGGTCGGGTGTCACGGGCGCCGAGTTCGCCGGTGCCTATCAGGCGCTCGGCTCCCGCGTCACGCTGGTCTCGTCCCGGGACCGGGTGCTGCCGGGTGAGGACCCGGACGCCGCCGCGGTCCTGGAGGACGTCTTCCGGCGGCGCGGCATGAACGTCATGGCGCGTTCGCGGGCGCAGTCGGCCAAGCGGGTGGGCGACCGGGTCGAGGTGACGCTGGCCGACGGCCGGACCATCTCCGGTACGCACTGCCTGATGGCGGTCGGTTCGATCCCCAACACCGAGGGCATGGGCCTGGAGGGTGCCGGGGTCAAGCTGAAGGAGTCCGGCCACGTGTGGACGGACAAGGTCTCGCGGACCAGCGCGCCGGGCGTGTACGCGGCGGGTGACTGCACCGGCGTCTTCGCGCTGGCGTCGGTCGCGGCGATGCAGGGCCGGATCGCGATGTACCACTTCCTCGGTGACGCGGTCGCGCCGCTGAACCTCAAGACGGTTTCCGCGAACGTCTTCACCGACCCCGAGATCGCCACGGTCGGTTATTCGCAGGCCGATGTCGACGCCGGGAAGATCGACGCCCGGGTCGTGAAGCTTCCGCTGCTGCGCAATCCGCGGGCGAAGATGCAGGGCATCCGCGACGGTTTCGTGAAGCTGTTCTGCCGTCCCGGTACGGGCATCGTGGTCGGCGGTGTGGTCGTTTCCCCGCGCGCCAGCGAGCTCATCCACCCGATCTCGATCGCGGTCGACAACAATCTGACCGTCGAGCAGATCGCCAGCGCGTTCACCGTGTACCCGTCGCTGTCCGGTTCGATCGCCGAGGTCGCCCGCCAGCTGCACGCACGGAAGACGGGCAGCGAGTAGGCGCGGCGCAGTCCGGCCGGGCCGCGCGGTGAACAACCGATAAAGGGCCGATATGCGGCCGGCCGGCGGCGATTGAAAACTTTGTGCTGCCGGTGAGCACTTGGGATGAAACGTCCCTGCAGCCCGCTCGTGCGAGGGTGGCTGCGGGGTCGTCGTCCGGCTCCGTCGCCTCCGGTCGCCAGGCCGGTTGACCAGGCAGCAAGCGCTCTGCGGGGCAAGGGAGTTCGACGTACGCGCGACATATGCACGGCGCATACCACGTCACGCTGTGCGGTGTGAACAACTTCCGTTAATTGGTGCAACCTGCTGAAAACAGACGGTCGTTGGCGTTACTGTCAGTTTCGTGTTCGCTGCAGAACGTCGCCAATTGATCCTTGAAATGGTGCGCGCCAACGGAGCGGTTTCGCTCCGTGAGCTCGCCCGCGTCGTCCAGACCTCCGAAGTGACCGTACGGCGGGACGTGCGGGCGCTGGAGGCAGAGGGACTGCTCGACCGCCGGCATGGCGGCGCGGTCCTCCCGGGAGGCTTTACCCGCGAATCCGGATTCCCGCAGAAATCCCATCTAGCGACCGCGGAGAAAACGGCCATCGCCGATCTCGCGGCCGGTTTCGTCGACGAGGGCGAGGCCATCGTCGTCGGCGCCGGAACGACCACCCAGGAGCTGGCCCGCCGGCTCGCCCGGGTGCCCGGGCTGACCGTCGTCACCAACTCCCTGCTGGTCGCCCAGGCGTTGGCGCACGCCAACCGCGTCGAGGTGGTGATGACCGGGGGCACCCTGCGCGGCTCCAACTACGCGCTGGTCGGCAGCGGTGCCGAGCAGTCCCTCCAGGGCCTGCGGGTGTCCCGCGCCTTCCTGTCGGGCAGCGGGCTGACCGCCGAGCGCGGGCTGTCCACGTCCAACATGCTCTCCGCGAGCGTCGACCGGGCGCTGGTGCAAGCGGCGGGGGAGGTGGTGGTGCTCGCCGACCACACCAAGCTCGGCTCCGACACGATGTTCCAGACCGTGCCGACGGATGTGATCACCCTCCTGGTGACGGACGAGCCGCCGGCCCACGACGACCGTGCCGCGACGGAGCTCCAGGCGCTGGCCGACCAGGGCGTCCAGATCGCCGTCGCCGGCGGTACGGGTGCCGGGCACGGTACCGGTCAGCCGGGCATGGACGGCGGGGCGGGTGACCGCCGGGGCCACCGGCGGGACGTCCCGCTGCCGGGCCAGCGGCGCAGCCACGGGCCGGGCGGGGGTGGCGGACCGCAGCTGCGGTCGGCCCCGTCGCTGTCCGAGGCGCCGGGCGGCCGGGTCGCGGACCTCGCCCCGCGGCGGCGCTGAGGACCGCAGGCACCGGAGTTCCGGCCCGGTCGGCGTGCCTGCCGGGTCAGAGCGTCAACCCGGTCAGGGCTTCAGGCCGGTCAGGGTCAGGGTCAGCAGCCGGTCGGCGAGTTGCGGGTCGTCCGGGGACTCCTCGACGGCCAGCGCGATGCCGTTGGTCAGCTGCATCAGATCGCTGATGTTCACGTCGGGCCGTACCGCCCCGGCCTGCTGCGCGCGGGCCAGCAGCGCGCCGCCGGCCTCCCGCATCGGCACGCTGCACCGCGCCATCCCCGAGCTCTCGTCCGCCGACGCCGTCATCAGGGCGCGGGACAGTCCGCGGTAGGTGCTGGCGTGGGTGATGATCGCGCGCAGCCAGTCGACCAGCGCGGCGCACGGCTGCGGGGCGTCGGCGAGCTCCCTGGCGTAGCCGAGCAGGGCGTCGACCTCGCTCTGGAAGACCGCGCCCATGAGGGCGGTGCGGTTGGGGAAGTGCCGGTAGAGGGTGCCGATGCCGACTCCGGCGCGGCGCGCGATGTCCTCCAGCGAGGTGTCCGTGCCGTGCTCGGTGAAGGCCGTACGGGCCTCGGTCAGCAGCCGTTCGTAGTTGCGGCGGGCATCGGCCCGCATCGGTCGCACGTCCGGTGACCGCACCGCCGCGGTCGCCGGCGGCCCGCCCACCTGCCGCTGCCCTGCCGTCTCGGTCGCCATCGCCGTCCTCCCTCGACCCGGCCGTTGCGGCCCGGTGGCTCCAGGATGCCATTGCCGGATTGCGGGGTGATCCGGTGCGGCGGGCAAGGATTTCCGGGCCGGTGCGGAGGACGCCTCCACTTGTCGTCGCGCGGCCCTCGTCGGCCCTCGTCGGCCCTCGTCGGCCCCCTCTCCGCCCCCGCGCGCCCGCCTCCCGTAGCCACCCGGCGGCCTCCGTGTGAAGTCCCGGCGTACCGCAGCGGTCGCGCGGCCGAACTCCTGCGGGGGCCCGCAACGCCGGGGCGTCAAGGGACATCAAACCTGGCGCAATGAGGTCTTCCGGGCTCTTCCGGAGGACCGCGGAATACGCCGTGGCGGGCCGCCGGGGGAGCGGCGCGCGGCGCGGGACGTCTGGGGAAATACGTCATGGGACTGACCAGCCGGTCGCTGTTGTACGCCATGGCCGCGGTCGCCGTGGTCTGCGTGGCGCTCACGCTCTGGCTGTGGCCGCGGTTCGCCGGGCGCGGCCCGCGGGCGCTGCTGGGGCGGCTCGGTTCGATCGCGGCGACCCAGCTGGCCGTCGTCTCGGCACTCGGCCTGGCGGTGAACGCCAACTTCCAGTTCTACGCGTCGTGGCACGAGCTGCTCGGCCTGTACGACGATGCGCCGGCCGCGCTCGGGAAGTGGGGCGACGGCGGTGCGGCGGGCCCGGCCGGCGACCCGTCGAAGGGGCTGGTGCAGACGTCCGGCCCGGACGGCCTGGACAAGGTGCACGGGCTGCCGAAGGGCCGGCCGGAGCTGGTGGGCCGGGTGGAGTCGGTGCGGATCGTCGGGCGGCGGACCCGGGCGGTGGACCCGGCGTACGTCTACCTGCCGCCGCAGTACTTCCAGCCGCAGTACGCCCGCCAGCGCTTCCCCGTCATCGTCGCGCTGAGCGGCTACCCGGGCGGTACGTTCCTGCTGGGGCAGCACCTGCGGCTGCCGCAGACCGCCGCCGCGATGATCCGGTCCGGCCGGATGCAGCCGACGGTCATCGTGATGCTGCGGCCCACGATCGCGCCGCCGCGCGACACCCAGTGCGTCGACGTGCCCGGCGGCCCGCAGGCCGAGACGTTCTTCGCGCGGGACGTGCCGGAGGCGCTGAGGTCGCACTACCGCGTCGGCCACGACCCGGGCGGCTGGGGCGTCCTGGGCTACTCCTCGGGCGGCAGCTGCGCCCTCCAGCTGGCCATGCGGCACGACCGTACGTACACCTCGGCGGCCGCCCTCTCGCCCGACTACAAGGTCAGCAACGACCCGACCACCGGCAACCTCTTCGGTGACGGCCGGGAGCGGGCCCGGCGGCGCCTGGAGCACGATCTGATGTGGCGGCTGCGGCACCTGCCCGCACCGCAGGTGAACGTGCTGATCGGCACGAGCCGTACCGGCGAGAAGAACTATCCGGCCGCGCGGGCCTTCCTGGCCGCGGTGCGCCCCCCGATGAAGGCGGACTCGGTCGTCCTCGACCACGGCAGCCACAACTTCGCCACCTGGCGGCGCGAACTGCCCGCCGCGCTCACCTGGATGAACGAGCAGCTGACGTTCCCGGAGGACGTGGTGGGGAACTCGTAGCAGGCAAGCCGTGGCGGCGGGGCGGAAAAGCGCGCGGGGCTCCCGGCATCGCTGCCGGGAGCCCCGTTGCGCGTCGTGCGTGGCGCTGCCGCGGATCAGTCCTTGATCTCGCAGATCACCGCGCCGGACGTGAGCGCGGCGCCGACCTCGGCGGTCAGGCCCTTGACCGTGCCGGTGCGGTGGGCGTTGATCGGCTGCTCCATCTTCATGGCCTCCAGGACGACGACCAGTTCGCCCTCGGTGACCTGCTGGCCCTCCTCGACGGCGACCTTGACGATGGTGCCCTGCATCGGGGAGGCGAGGGCGTCGCCGGAGGCGGCGCTGCCGGCCTTCTTGGCGGCCTTGCGCTTGGGCTTGGCGCCGCCGGCGACCGCGGCCCGGGCCAGCGGCATCCCCAGCGAGGACGGCAGCGAGACCTCCAGCCGCTTGCCGCCGACCTCGACGACGACGGTCTCGCGGGCGTCGGCCTCGGACTCCTCGCCGCCGGGTGCGGCGAACGGCGGGATCTCGTTGACGAACTCGGTCTCGATCCAGCGGGTGTGGACCGTGAACGGGTCGGCGGAGCCGGTGAGTTCGGGCGCGAAGGCGGGGTCCTGGACGACCGCGCGGTGGAACGGGATGGCGGTGGCCATGCCCTCGACGGTGAACTCCGCCAGCGCCCGGGCGGCCCGCTGCAGGGCCTGCTCGCGGGTGGCACCGGTGACGATCAGCTTGGCCAGCAGGGAGTCCCAGGCCGGGCCGATGACCGAGCCGGCCTCGACACCGGCGTCCAGCCGGACACCGGGGCCGGTCGGCGCGTCGAACCGGGTGACCGTGCCGGGCGCGGGGAGGAAGTTGCGGCCCGGGTCCTCGCCGTTGATGCGGAACTCGAAGGAGTGGCCGCGCAGCGCCGGGTCGTCGTAGCCGAGCTCCTCGCCGTCGGCGATCCGGAACATCTCGCGGACCAGGTCGATGCCGGTGACCTCTTCGGTGACCGGGTGTTCGACCTGGAGGCGGGTGTTGACCTCCAGGAAGGAGATGGTGCCGTCCTGGCCGACGAGGAATTCGCAGGTGCCCGCGCCCTCGTAGCCGGCCTCCTTGAGGATGGCCTTGGACGCGCGGTACAGCTCGGCGTTCTGTTCGGCCGTCAGGAACGGCGCGGGGGCCTCCTCCACCAGCTTCTGGTGGCGGCGCTGGAGCGAGCAGTCACGGGTCGAGACGACGACCACGTTGCCGTGCTTGTCGGCCAGGCACTGGGTCTCGACGTGCCGCGGACGGTCCAGGTAGCGCTCGACGAAACATTCGCCGCGGCCGAAGGCGGCGACCGCCTCGCGCACCGCGGAGTCGTACAGCTCCGGGACCTCGTCGAGGGTGCGGGCGACCTTCAGGCCGCGGCCGCCGCCGCCGAAGGCCGCCTTGATCGCGATCGGCAGGCCGTGCTCCTTGGCGAAGGCCACGACCTCCTCCGCGCCGGAGACCGGGTCGGGGGTGCCGGCGACCAGCGGGGCACCGGCGCGCTGGGCGATGTGCCGGGCCGCGACCTTGTCGCCGAGGTCGCGGATGGCGTGCGGGGGCGGGCCGATCCAGGTCAGCCCCGCGTCGAGCACCGCCTGCGCGAACTCGGCGTTCTCGGAGAGGAAGCCGTAGCCGGGGTGGATGGCGTCCGCGCCCGAATCGGCGGCCGCAGCCAGGACCTTGGCGATGTCCAGGTAGCTGGTGGCAGGAGTGTCACCGCCCAGGGCGTATGCCTCGTCTGCCGCGCGGACGTGCAGTGCGTCCCGGTCGGGGTCGGCGTAGACAGCGACGCTGCCGATCCCCGCGTCCCGGCATGCACGGGCAACGCGAACAGCGATTTCGCCACGGTTGGCGATGAGCACCTTGCGCACGATGGGTCCTTCCTTGGCGCTTCGCCGCAACAAAGGGATGCGGCGATTTTAGGGACTGGCGACACCGCGTGCCGACCCGTTCCCTGGGGTGAGCTTTCCCACACGGAGTGTGCTCGGGGCGCCAGTGAGGGACCTAAGTCCCCTGGTATCCCAGGGTAGGCCCGGATTCCCGGGCTCCGGCGCGGGACGCGGTGTGGCCTAGATCTCGAACGTTCCGCAGCCAGCGGATCGTCAATTCTTTGTGGAGTCCCTACGAATGGGCGAAGGAAACTTTGCGGGCCGCTCCGTACGCCGGGCGCGCCGGGAGCGGCCGGGGGCCGTGATCCGCGCGGCGTCCCGCACCCACTCGTGCAGAACCCTTGCCCCGGCTATTACCCATTAGTAGCGTGCGCGATGCCCTTCTTGGACTCCGGGCGGCGGCTGTGCGCGCGGTACCGGCATCGGGCCCGGCACTTGGCGGAAGTGGGTGGATGTGGTGGCGCGACGACCGGTGGCCCTGGTCGCGGCGGTGGTACTGGTCCTGGAGGCGTGCGGCATCGTGCTGCTCAACTGGATCCTGAGCATCGTCGTGGACAAGCAGCAGATGTCGCTGGCGGGCCTCGATCCACGGGCGATGTCCGCCGGCTCCTGGATAGCCGGTGCCGTCTTCGGGCTCTATCTCCTGTTCTGCGCGGGCATCCTGGTCCGCACGGCGGTCCGCGACCGGGCTCCCGGCGGCTTCGCCCGGATCGTCCTCATCAGTGCCGCGGTGGTGCACGGCATCGTCGGCGCCCTCGCCGTCGGCCTGGCCGGCTGGCCCGCGTTCCTCGCGCTGATGGTGGTGCTGGCGCTCCTGGTCCTGACGCTGGTGGCGTACGGGGAGGGGCGCGCCCCCGCGAACGGCGACCCGGCCGCCGAACCGTCCGCCGGCGGTCCGTCCGCCGGCGGTCCCCCGAACGGACCCCGACCGGCGGCCCCGGGCGCGCTCTGACGTCCGCGACGCCTGACGTGGCGTCACCCCTGTCGCACGTCGCGGTGGAGTGTGGCGGCCGACGGTGCCGGCACAGGTACGGTCGGGGCCCGGGAGAAATCCCGGGCCCCGACATGTGTCACCGGTCACCCCTTCACCGGCGCGTGCTCCCGCAGTACCTCCATGAAGGCGCGCATCCATTCCGGGTGGTCGTTCCAGGCGCGGGCGGAGACGATCTTGCCGTCGACGACTGCGGAGGCGTCGACGAAGGTGCCGCCGCCGAGGTCGACGTCGGGGGCGCAGGCGGGGTAGGCGGCGGTGCGGCGGTTCTTGAGGACGCCGAGGGGGGCCAGGGTGATGGCCGCGTGGCAGATGTGGGCGACGGGCTTGTCGGCGTCGAAGAAGTGGGTGACGACGCGGCGGTAGTCGGTGTCGTTGCGGAGGTATTCGGGGGCCCGGCCGCCGGGGAGGACCAGCGCGGCGTACTCGGCCGGGTCGACCTCGGACAGGGCCACGTCGGACGGCCAGGAGTGGCCCTCGCGTTCGACGTAGGTGTCGAAGCCCTCGACGAAGTCGTGCACGACGAACCGCAGCTTCTTGCGGGCGGGGGCCGCGACGTGGACCTCGTAGCCCTCCTCCAGCAGCCGCTGGTACGGGTAGAAGAACTCCAGGTCTTCGGTGGCGTCACCGGCGATGAGCAGGATCCGGGGCATGTGCACTCCTTGGGTGGACGGACCCGGCCCGGTCGGACCGACCGGGCTTATCGGGTCAATCGGTTCCCCAGGACGTGACGTGGAATGCGTCGCCGACCGCCAGCTTTCCGGTGGCCGTCACGGAGAACTTCGCGCCGAAGGCGACGCCGCCCTCCGGCACCCGGCGGTAGCCGGCGAGGGTGCGCAGGGGCTCGGGGCCCGCCTTGGTGCCGGTCGCCGGGTCGACGAGGGTGACCGCGCAGCGGATGGCGAGCTTGGTGAAGCCCAGCTCGCCGCCGCCGACCGTGACCCGCCGGACGCGGTCCTCGGTCTGCGGGGCGTCCCAGCCGTCCACCACGATGTTGGGGCGGAAGCGCGTCATCGGGACCGGTGCGCGACCGGCCGCGGCGATACGGGAGTTGAGGTCGTCGAGGGAGGCGCGGGAGAGGACGTGCACGGCGCTGGAGTCGGCGAAGCCGGAGGTGCCGGGGGTCAGGCCGTCGGTGACCCGGTCGTGTTCCGGAGGTACGCGGACCAGCCGGCTGGGCGCGCCGAGGACCTCGGACAGCCACCCGGCGGCCGCCTCGCCCTGGTCGACGGCCCGGTAGGGCGCGCCGAACATGGTCACGTCCGCCCTGGCGGGCGAGGCGGTGCCGTCCTCGATGCGGAGGTGCAGCGGCCCGGCGCCCGGGGCGGAGAGGGTGAGATGGGTGCCGTCGGCGCTGACCTCCGGGCGGATCACCGCCAGGCCCGGGTCGGTGCGCTGGCTGCGGAAGACGCCGTCCGCACCGACGACCAGAAAGGTGCGGTCATGGGCGAGCCCGGCCTCGGTGAGCTCCGCCCCCTCCGCCGGCACACCGGCGCAGCCCTTGACGGGGTAGCTGATCAGTTCGACGACAGTTGCCATGGGGGCAGCGTAGAGGCCGGACGGCCGCCGGGCGTCCGGATATCCGCGTCCGGGGACGCCCCTCGCGGCGGCCGCGTCACCCCGGCAGTCCGGCCGCCCGCCGGCGCACCATATGGCCCTGCACGCCGTACGTCACGCACAGGTACAGGTAGAGCGTCGAGAAGCCCAGCAGGCCGGCCGCCGCGGTGTGGTCGATCCACTCCGCCATGCCGGCGTGCACGGCGGCGGACACCAGCCACAGGGCGGTGGTGATCAGCGTGCCCTGGCGCAGGACGCCGCGTTCCGGGTCGTGCCAGACGCGTACCGTCGTCGCCCGGACGAGGCCGAGCGGCACCCCGATGACCAGGGTGGCGACGACCAGGGCGATGACGGGCGGCGTCAGCGGGTGCTCCTTGACGACCGAGGCCACGCCGAAAGCCAGCGCGGCCACGCCCAGCACGCCGAGCACGGCCGGGCCGATCAGCGACGCCCGGGGCCGCACCGGACGGGTCCGCAGCTGGCGGCGGATGATCAGGGCGACGATGAGCAGCCCGATGAGCAGGCTCACGTTGTGGTTGAGCGCGGTGTGGGCCGTCGCGGCATGCGCCGGCGCGTGGTCGTTCATGTTCCCCCCGTGTGATGCGTTCCCCCGTGACGAGCCGCCGGGCCCGGCGGCTCAGGTCCACAAGTCGGTGATGCGGACGTCCAGTTCGGCCAGCAGGCGGCGCAGCAGCGGCAGGGACAGGCCGATGACGTTGCCGGGGTCGCCGTCGATGCCGTCGATGAAGGGCGCGGAGCGGCCGTCGAGTGTGAAGGCGCCGGCGACGAAGAGCGGTTCGCCGCTCGCCACGTAGGCGGCGATCTCGGCGTCGGTCGGCTCGCCGAAACGGACCGTGGTCGAGGCCGTGGCGGAGACCCGGCGGCCGCCCGCCGCGGTGTCGATCACGCAGTGGCCGGTCTGCAGTACGCCGGACCGCCCGCGCATCGACTTCCAGCGGGCGGTGGCGTCCTCGGCGTCGGCCGGCTTGCCCAGCGCCCGGCCGTCCAGCTCCAGGACCGAGTCGCAGCCCACGACCAGCGCACCGGCCGCCTCCGGGCGGTCGGCGACCGCAGCGGCCTTGGCCTCGGCCAGGACCCGGGCCAGCTCGGCGGCGCTGTCGGCGGTGACCGCGTCCTCGTCGACGCCGCTGACGATGACCTCCGGCGCCAGCCCGGCCTGGCGCAGCAGGCCCAGCCGGGCGGGGGACTGGGAGGCGAGGACGAGACGGCGGGGGCGCGGCTGTTCGGTCATGCCCGCCATCGTACGGAGCCGGGCCGGGCCGGGGTCGGGCGGACTACTTGCCGAGGACGGCCTGCATGACCTGCTTGGCGATCGGGCCGCCGAGCTTGCCGCCGGCGATCTCGGAGCGCGGGATGTCCATGTCCTTGGGGTCGACGAAGACGGCGACCGCGACCGGGGAGGAGCCGTCGCTCTGCTTGGCGTAGGAGACGAACCAGGCGTAGGGCCGCTCGTCGTTGACGTTGGCGCCGTGCTGGGCGGTGCCGGTCTTGCCGCCGACCGTCACGCCGTCGATCTTGGCCTTTTCGGCGGTGCCGTCCGAGACGGTGTACTCCATCATCTCCTGCACCTTCTTCGCGGTGCCGGCGGAGACGGCCTGGGACATCGTCTTCGGCTCGAACTTCTGGATCGTGCTCAGGTCGGGGCCGCGCAGCTCGTCGACGATGTGCGGGGTCATCAGCTTGCCGTCGTTGGCGATCGCCGCGGCGACCATCGCCATCTGCATCGGGGTGCTGGTCAGGCTGCCCTGGCCCATGCCGGTGAGCGCGGTCTGCGGCTTGTCGAGCTTGTCCGGGTAGAGGCTCTTGGTGGCCAGCAGGTCGCCGAGCTCCTCGTCGTAGACGTTGGAGTTGAAGCCGAACTTCTCGGCGGTCTCGCGCATCTTGTCCTTGCCGACCTTCAGCGCGGTGTCGAGGAAGACGTTGTTGCAGGACCACTGCATACCGGTCTTGAGGGACGCCTTGTCGCAGGGCGCACCGGCCACGTCGTTGCCGATCTTGGTGGTGCTGAGCGGCAGCTGGTACGGGGCGGGGGCGCCGGTGTGGGCGTCGATGTCGGTGATCACGCCGTGCTCCAGGGCCGCGGCGGCGGTGACGATCTTGAAGGTGGAGCCGGGGGCGTAGGTCTCGCGCAGGGCCCGGTTGCTGAGCGGCTTGTCCTTGTCGGCGTCCAGCGCCTTGAACTTCCCGGCCTCGGAGTTGGAGATGCCCGAGAAGACCGAGGGGTCGTACGAGGGGGTGGAGGCCAGCGCGAGGACCCGGCCGTTGCGCGGGTCGAGGGCGACCACCGCGCCCTTGGCGTTCAGCTCGGTCAGCCCCTTGTAAGCGGCCTTCTGCGCCTTGGGGTCGATGGTGGTGATGACATCGCCGCCGCGCGGCTTCTCGCCGGTCAGGATCGCCTGGGCCCGCTTGAGCGCGAGCTTGTCGTCCTTGCCGCTGAGGAGCTTGTTGTAGATGCCTTCGAGGAAGGTGGTGCCCTGGGCCTGGGAGGCGAAGCCGGTGACCGGGGCGTACATCGGGCCGTCGGTGTACGTCCGCTTGTACTTGAAGTCGCCGGAGGTCGCCACGGAACCGGTGATCGGCTTGCCGCCCACGATGATGTTGCCGCGCGGGTAGGAGAACGCCTCGATCTTCACGCGGCGGTTGTTCGGGTCGTTGGCCAGGTCGTCGCCCTGGACGAACTGGACCCAGGTCGCCCGTACCAGCAGAGCCAGTACCAGTACCCCGCAGAAGACGGCTATGTGTCTCAGCGGCCTGTTCATCGCTCTCCCACTCCCCGTCGGCGGCCGGTCCGGAGGCCGGGCGTCCGAATTGCGCTGTCAGGAGGGAAAGATGCGAAAGGCGGGGGGATGGTTGCGGTCGGGAACAGTCGGGAGGTGTGAGTGTTACCTCCCCGGGGCGGCCATCCCGCCGGTCGGGTGCGGGTCCGATGCGGTCCGGCCGGGTCAGCGCTCCGAGAGCAGGACCATCAGCAGCACTGCGGCGACGGCCAGCACGATGCCCAGCCGGCGGAGCTTGGCCTGCGCGTCGCGCAGCTCCTCGGGCGGCTCATCGGGCGGATCGGACCACAGCATGTAACGATCCTGTGCCCATGACGCTCGTGGCGCCTGAGTACGCGTACTCAGGCGCCACGGTCCGAAGGACTAGTCAATGCATCATGCATCGATCAGCCGGAGGGGCCGGCCGGCACGCACCGGCCGGTGAGCGGTCAGCGCGGCCAGTAGCTCGTCCGCCAGGCCCGCGGCCCCGGGTGCGGCAGCCGTGACCGCGCCGGGACCGTGGCCGCCGGATCGGCCCATTCGGTCCTGCCTGTCTCGCCGTCCCCGGGCCCGGCGGCAGCGGCCGCCGCGGCCCGGGCCTGCACCACCGCCAGGGCGGCGGCCAGCTCCTCGGGGGTCGGATTGCCCCGTACGACCTTGATCATCGAGACGGCTCCCTTCGCCGGTCCTCGCCGTGTACTGCCGGTCCCCGCCGTGTACCGGCCGGTCAGAGCGGGATGTTGCCGTGCTTCTTCGGCGGCAGCGACTCGCGCTTGTTGCGCAGCGTGCGCAGCCCCCGGACGATGTGCCGGCGGGTCTCGGACGGCATGATCACCGCGTCGACGTAGCCGCGCTCGGCCGCCACGTACGGGTTGAGCAGGGCGTTCTCGTACTCCTGGATGAGCTCCTGGCGCCGCTGCTCCTGCGCCGCGGGGTCCTCGATCGCGGCGAGCGTGCGGCGGTGCAGGATGTTGACCGCGCCCTGGGCGCCCATGACCGCGATCTGCGCGGTCGGCCAGGCCAGGTTGAGGTCCGCGCCCAGGTGCTTGGAGCCCATGACGTCGTACGCGCCGCCGAACGCCTTGCGGGTGATGACGGTGATCAGCGGGACCGTCGCCTCGGCGTACGCGTAGATCAGCTTGGCGCCGCGCCGGATGATCCCGTCGTACTCCTGGTCCGTGCCCGGCAGGAAGCCGGGCACGTCGACGAAGGTCAGCACCGGGATGTTGTACGCGTCGCAGGTCCGCACGAACCGCGCGGCCTTCTCGCTGGCCTTGATGTCCAGGGTGCCCGCGTACTGCATCGGCTGGTTGGCGACCACACCGACCGAGTGGCCCTCGACCCGCCCGAAGCCGGTGACGATGTTCGGCGCGAAGAGCGCCTGGGTCTCCAGGAACTCGCCGTCGTCCAGGACGTGCTCGATGGCCGTGAGCATGTCGTACGGCTGGTTGGCCGAGTCCGGGATCAGCGCGTCCAGCTCGCGGTCGGCGTCCGAGGTCTCCAGGTCCGCCTCCTCCGGGAAGACCGGCGGGTCGGAGAGGTTGTTGGACGGCAGGTACGACAGCAGGCCCTTGACGTACTCGATGGCGTCCTTCTCGTCGCCCGCCATGTGGTGCGCCACGCCGGAGGTGGTGTTGTGCGTCCGCGCCCCGCCCAGCTCCTCGAAGCCCACGTCCTCGCCGGTGACCGTCTTGATGACGTCCGGTCCGGTGATGAACATGTGCGAGGTCTGGTCGACCATGACGGTGAAGTCGGTGATCGCGGGGGAGTAGACCGCACCGCCCGCGCACGGGCCGACGATCAGGCTGATCTGCGGGATCACGCCCGAGGCATGGGTGTTGCGGCGGAAGATCTCGCCGTACATGCCGAGCGAGACCACACCCTCCTGGATGCGCGCGCCGCCGGAGTCGTTGATGCCGATGACCGGGCAGCCGGTCTTCAGGGCGAAGTCCATCACCTTGACGATCTTCTCGCCGAAGACCCCGCCGAGCGCCCCGCCGAAGACCGTGAAGTCCTGCGAGAAGACGGCCACCGGGCGGCCGTCGACGGTGCCGTAGCCGGTCACCACGCCGTCGCCGTACGGGCGGCTCTGTTCCATCCCGAAATTGGTCGAACGGTGCCGCGCGAACTCGTCCAGCTCGACGAACGAGCCCTCGTCCAGCAGCAGATCGATGCGCTCACGCGCCGTCAACTTGCCCTTGGCGTGCTGCTTTTCCACCGCGCGGGCGGAACCGGCGTGGGTGGCCTCTTCGATCCGCCGCTGCAGATCCGCCAATTTGCCCGCGGTGGTGTGGATGTTTGCTTCCGGCTCGGACATCGGGATGCGGCTCCTGCTCGTCCTGGACTGGTGCTCGTACTGAGGGTGGTACGTGTGTGGCTACCAATCCGTAGCGTATCGGCGGGACTGCTCAGCGGCACTGCGTCGTTGACCACACCTAGGCTGGTGGCATGACGCCTCAACCACCGGGAAACCGGGACAAAGACGCCGGCCGCTGGAGCGATCTGGGCCGCCCCCCGCTGAACGCCGCCGCCCTGCGGCGGGCGCTGGTCCGGCCCGGCGGCCTGTGGACCGGTCTGGACGTCGTGCCCGCCACCGGTTCCACCAACACCGACCTGGCGGCCCGGGCCGCCAAGGGCGAGGACGAGGGCGCCATTCTGGTGGCCGAGGAGCAGTCCGCCGGCCGCGGCCGGCTCGACCGCACCTGGTCGGCGCCCCCGCGCTCCGGCCTCTTCTTCTCCGTCTTCGTCACCCCCCGCGTCCCCATGGAGCGCTGGGGGTGGCTGCCGTTGCTGGCCGGCGTCGCCACCGCAACGGCCCTGTCCCGCACGGCCGGCGTCGACACCGCACTCAAGTGGCCCAACGACCTGCTCGTCACGGTCGATGACCACGAGCGCAAGGCCGGCGGCATCCTCGCCGAACGGGCCGGCTCCGGCGTCGTCGTCGGCATCGGCCTCAACGTGTCCCTGACCGCCGAGGAACTCCCGGTCCCGACCGCGGGCTCGCTGGCCCTGGCCGGCGCCCGGAACACCGACCGCGACCCGCTGCTGCGCGCCGTGCTGCGCTCCTTGGAGCAGTGGTACGGCCGGTGGCAGGAGGCGAACGGCGACCCGGTCCGCAGCCGTCTGCAGGAGACCTACGCGGCCGGCTGCGCCACGTTGGGCCGTTCGGTGCGTGCCGAACTGCCGGGCGATCAGGAGATCACCGGCGAGGCGGTCGCGATCGACGGTGACGGGCGGCTGGTGCTGGCCACCGCCGACGGTGTGCAGCAGCCCGTGGGAGCGGGTGACATCATCCATCTGCGCCCGGCGGACGGCTCCTGATGAGCCCCCTGCCGGCCCCCGGCCTGCGCCCCCCGGTGAGCCCCCGCGCCGGGCGGGCCGACCGGCCCCACCGGGCGGCGCGTCCCCACCTCTTCCGTGGTCAGGGCCGACATGTGAGAGTGAGCCAGAGCACACCTGCCGTATCGTTGAGGCGGTCCGCCGGGGAGCGGGCCACGGGCGAGCAGTGATCGGAAGGGCAGTGCGCAGGGATCGGACAGGGAGCGGCCGGTGAGTGCCGACGACTCGGGCGCCACCCCGCGCGATGTGGCCACCGAGGGCGATGCCGTACGCGACGTCCCGGCCGGCGACCCCCCGGGGGCCGGCGGCGACGGTGACGGACACGGCGACGAGAACAACATCGCCGTCCGCCTCGAACAGCTCATCCTCGGCGCCGACCGCCGGTACACGCCGTTCCAGGCGGCCCGCAGCGCCGGGGTCTCGATGGACCTCGCGTCCCGCTTCTGGCGGGCCATGGGCTTCGCCGACATCGGCCAGGTCAAGGCGCTCACCGAGGCCGACGTGCTGGCCCTGCGCCGGCTCGCCGGTCTGGTCGAGGCCGGTCTGCTGAGCGAGGCGATGGCCATTCAGGTGGCCCGTTCCACGGGCCAGACCACCGCCCGGCTGGCCGACTGGCAGATCGACTCCTTCCTGGAGGGCCTCACCGAGCCCCAGGACTCCGGCCTGACCCGCACCGAGATCACGTACCCGCTGGTCGAGCTGCTCCTCCCCGAGCTGGAGGAGTTCCTGGTCTACGTCTGGCGGCGCCAGCTCGCCGCCGCGACCGGCCGGGTCGTCCGGGCCCAGGACGACGCCGAAATGGTCGACCGGCGGCTGGCCGTGGGCTTCGCGGACCTGGTGGGCTTCACCCGGCTGACCCGGCGCCTGGAGGAGGAGGAACTCGGCGAGCTGGTCGAGGCGTTCGAGACCACCTGCTCCGACCTGGTGGCGGCGCACGGCGGCCGGCTGATCAAGACCCTCGGGGACGAGGTGCTGTTCTCCGCCGACGACGCCGGGGTGGCCGCCGAGATCGGGCTGCGGCTGATCGAGACCATGACCCATGACGAGACCATGCCGGAGCTGCGGGTCGGCATCGCCTTCGGCACGGTCACGACCCGGATGGGCGACGTCTTCGGTACGACCGTCAATCTGGCCAGCCGGCTCACCTCGATAGCGCCGAAGGACACCGTGCTGGTGGACGAGGCGTTCGCCGAGGAGCTGGGCCGGATCGGTGACGCCCCGGTGTCCGAGGCGGACGCCGCGGCCGCGGAGAAGGCCGCCGAGGAGGGCACCGGCGAACCGCCGCCGTCGTACCGCTTCGCGCTCCAGCCGATGTGGCAGCGCCCGGTGCGCGGACTGGGCGTCGTGGAGCCCTGGCTGCTGACCCGCCGCACCTGAGGCCGCCGCCTTCCCGCCGCGTCCGTTCAGGCGTGCCCGTTCCGGCGGGTCCGTCCGGCCGGTTCCGTCCAGGCGGGTCCGTTCCGGCAGGCTCGTTCCGTGTGCGGTCGGCCCTGTTCCGCGGAGCGCCCACCTGGCATGATCCCAGGAGTCCGTCAGGTTCACGCTCGTTAACAGGGAGGGCCGGATGCAGGGTCAGGAAGAGGAGCGGCGGTTCGGCGCGGACGGCTGGGTCGCCGTCCGCCGCCACGGTTTCGCGGCGGAACTGGTCATGGACCGGCCCAAGGCGATGAACGCGGTGTCCACGGCCATGGCCGACGCACTGGCCGAGGCCTGCGCCGAGCTGGCCGCGGACCGCTCCGTGCGGGCCGTGGTGCTCAGCTCCACCCATGACCGGGCGTTCTGCGTGGGCGCCGACCTCAAGGAGCGCAATTCCTTCACGGACGCGGACCTGATGCGCCAGCGTCCGCACACCCGCGCCGCCTACACCGGCGTACTGGAACTGCCGGTGCCCACCATCGCCGCGGTGCACGGCTTCGCGCTCGGCGGCGGCTTCGAACTGGCGCTGGCCTGCGATCTGATCGTCGCGGACGGCACCGCGGTGGTCGGCCTGCCGGAGGTCTCGGTGGGCGTCATCCCCGGCGGCGGCGGGACGCAGCTGCTGCCGCGCCGGGTGGGCGCCGCGCGCGCCGCCGAGCTGGTCTTCACCGCCCGGCGGGTGCCGGCGCCGGAGGCCGCGGAGCTGGGACTGGTCGACCAGCTGGTCGCGGACGGGCAGGACCGGGCCGAGGCGCTGGAGCTGGCGGCCCGGATCGCCCGTAACTCCCCGGTCGGGCTGCGCGCCGCCAAGCGCGCCCTGCGGCTGGGGCACGGGCTGGACCTGCGGGCCGGACTGGAGGTGGAGGACGGCGCCTGGCGCAGCGTGGCCTTCTCCGGGGACCGTGCGGAGGGCGTCGCGGCCTTCAACGAGAAGCGGGATCCGGAATGGCCCGGGGAGTAGCCCGTGGGTAACTCTCGGTAGTCGCACGATTCTCATCTGCATCCGTGGCCGCCACCAGCAACGAAGCGGATAACGCCCAGGTGTTGCTCGCACACTTAAAGGGGGCGAAACGGGTTAAACATTCCTACGCTGTAGTACGGAGCGTGCGCACGGTGACGGAATGTGAGGGTCCGGTGGCGGCTGAGGGCGAGGGCGATGCGAGGCTGCGGGCCGTGGTGGAGCTGGCGCAGGCGATGGCGGCCGCGCACACGCCGCGCGAATCGGCGCACGCCGCGGCACAGGGTGTGCGCCAGGCCCTGGCCGGGTCGTTCGCCGCGATCTCGAAATGGGAGCGCGAACTGGGGCAGCTCCGGGTGCTGGTCAACGTCGGTGAACTCGCCGATGACGAGGAGGAGTTCCCGGACGACGAGGCCTATCCCGTCCACGAGTTCCCGGAGATCGTCGGCTTCCTCCACGAGCAGTGGGCCGGCGGCGGTGAGCCCAGTGCCTGGGTGGAGACCGCCGATCCGCCGCCCGGCGCCCCGGCGGACTGCGGGGGCGGCGCCGCCAACCGGCAGCGGGTGGCCGCGCTGCGCCGCCGGGGCCGCGGCGCCTGTGTGGTCGCCCCGATCGTGCTGCACGGCCGGGCCTGGGGCGAGCTGTATGTCGCCCGGCCGGCCGGCGCACCGGTCTTCGACCGGGCGGACGCCGACTTCGCGAGCGTGCTGGCCGCGGTCACGGCCGCCGGGATCGCCCAGACCGAGCGGCTGGCCGAGGCCCGTCGACTGGCCTTCACCGACGCCCTGACCGGGCTGGCCAATCGCCGGGCCGTCGATATGCGGCTGGACGAGGGGCTGGAGCTGCACCGCACCGAGGGGGCCGTGGTCAGCCTGGTGGTCTGCGACCTCAACGGGCTCAAGCGGGTCAACGACTCCTGCGGCCACGCGGTCGGCGACCGGCTGCTGGAACGGTTCGGCTCGGTGCTGTCGTTGTGCGGGGCGATGCTGCCCGGTGCGCTCGCGGCCCGGCTCGGCGGCGACGAGTTCTGTCTGCTCGCGGTGGGGCCGCCGGCCGACGAGGTGGTCAAGGTGGCCGGTGAACTGTGCGAACGGGCGGGGGAGTTGGAGCTCGGCGAGGGGGTCGCGGTGGGGGTCGCCTCGACCGGTGACCCGATCGGCCCGGTGCACAGCGCCCGCCGGCTCTTCCGGCTCGCGGACGCCGCGCAGTACAAGGCCAAGGCGGCGCGGTCGGGCGAGCCGGTGGTCGCCGGGCGCCACGGGGGCAAGGACGACCCGGTGGTCCGGCTCGCGGACGCCCCGGACCGGCGGCCCGGCCCGGAGCGCCGGCGCTTCCGGAGATGAGCCGCCGGTTCCGGCCGGGCGGCTGCGCGGCCGGCGCACGGAGATCCGTAAGGGGTGATCGCAAAACTCGGTGGTGACATTCGGCGATTCAGTCTCTAGGGTGCCTGAATATGGATATGCACACTGTGGTGCTGGGGACGTCCGGCACGACCGCACAGGACGTCATCGCGGTGGCCCGCGGCGCGGCCCGGATCGAGCTGTCCGAGGAGGCCCTCGCCGCCGTCACCGCCTCCCGCGCCTTCATCGACGAACTCGCCGCCAAGCCCGACCCGGTCTACGGCGTCTCCACCGGCTTCGGCGCCCTCGCCGTCCGCCACATCAGCCCCGAACTGCGCGTCCAGCTCCAGCGGAACATCGTCCGGTCGCACGCGGCCGGCATGGGCCCGCGGGTCGAGCGGGAGGTCGTCCGGGCGCTGATGTTCCTCCGCCTGAAGACCCTGGCCAGCGGCCACACCGGCGTCCGCCCCCTGGTCGTCGAGACCATGACCGCGATACTCAACGCCGGCATCACCCCGGTCGTGCACGAATACGGTTCGCTCGGCTGCTCCGGCGACCTCGCCCCGCTCTCGCACTGCGCGCTGACGCTGATGGGCGAGGGCGACGCCGAGGGCCCGGACGGGGTGGTCCGGCCGGCCGGCGAACTGCTGGCCGCGCACGGCATCGAGCCCGTCGAACTCCGCGAGAAGGAGGGGCTGGCGCTGCTCAACGGCACCGACGGCATGCTCGGCATGCTCGTCATGGCCTGCGCCGACCTCGCCCGGCTGTTCACCTCCGCGGACATCACCGCCGCCCTCTCCCTGGAGGCGCTGCTCGGCACGGACAAGGTCCTCGCCCCCGAGCTGCACGCCATCCGCCCGCACCCCGGCCAGGCCGCCTCGGCCGCCAACATGCACAAGGTGCTGGCCGGCTCGGCCCTCACCGGCCACCACCAGGACGACGCCCCACGGGTCCAGGACGCCTACTCCATCCGCTGCGCCCCGCAGGTGGCCGGCGCCGGCCGGGACACCCTCGCGCACGCCCGGCTGGTCGCCGACCGCGAGCTGGCCGCCGCGGTCGACAACCCCGTCGTGCTGCCCGACGGCCGGGTCGAGTCCAACGGCAACTTCCACGGCGCCCCGGTCGCCTACGTGCTGGACTTCCTCGCCATCGCCGCGGCCGACCTCGGCTCGATCGCCGAGCGCCGCACCGACCGCCTCCTGGACAAGAACCGCTCGCACGGCCTGCCCGCCTTCCTGGCCGGCGACCCGGGCGTCGACTCGGGCCTGATGATCGCCCAGTACACCCAGGCCGCGCTGGTCAGCGAGCTGAAGCGGCTGGCCGCCCCCGCCTCGGTGGACTCCATCCCGTCCTCGGCCATGCAGGAGGACCACGTCTCGATGGGCTGGTCGGCGGCGCGCAAGCTGCGCACCGCCGTCGACAACCTGACCCGGGTCGTCGCCGTCGAGCTGTTCGCCGCGACCCGCGCCGTCGAACTGCGCGAGGGCCTGACCCCGGCGCCCGCCACCCGCGCGGTGCTGGACGCGGTGCGTGCCGCGGGCATCCAGGGCCCCGGCGAGGACCGCTTCCTGGCGCCCGACCTGGAGGCCGCGTACGCCTTCGTCCGGGACGGGAATCTGGTGGCGGCCGTGGAGGCGGTCACCGGAGAGCTGGCCTGAACACGGCGCGGGGCGCCCGGCGCGGGGGCATTCCCGCACCGGGCGCCCCGTGACGTTCCTGGGCCCTTCTCGGACGACTCCCGGACGGCGCTCAGACGACTCTGTCGTGGCCGCGGCGCACGGAGTAGCTGACCAGGCCCGCCCCGAGGGCGAGACAGGCGGCGCCGCCGAAGACGTACGGCGTGGTGTCCGGGCCGCCGGTGTCGGCGAGGGAGTGCGACGGGGTCGCCGGGGACCCGGCCGCGCGGCCCGGCTGCGTACCGCCGGCCGCCCCCGGGCCGGCCGGCGCGGACCGTGTCCGCTGGTCCCGGTCCGCCGCGGAATTCTTCGTTCCATCGGGTCCCGAGGCGCCGACGATCGCATGCGCGGAGGGGACGAACCACAGGGCGAACAGCACCGATCCCGCGGCTGCGGCGGTCAGCAGTGGTCGGCGTGCGGTCACGGCGAACGATCCCCCTTGTGGGTTCGACCTTGTGGGTTCGACGAATTGGCCGTTGACCTCAGATGTTAATGACCGCCGCGGGTCGCGGGGAAGTCAGGAGCCGGTCATGCCTAACCTCCGTGCTATGAGCAATGGTGAGACATCACGTTTTGTGCGGCTTCATGTCGAACTGATCATGGAAGTCACGGACCCCGACCTGCTGACCGGCGCCGCCCTCACGCGTATCGACGGTGACCCGTCGCTGCCCGAGGAGGAGCGCCGGCAGTCGCAGGAGACCGTACGGGAGGAGCCGGCCGAGGCGCTGGCCCAGCTGGTCGACCCGTTCGACCTCGTCGCCGCCGTACCGGGTGCCGAGCTCGCCCAGGCGTCCTGGAGCAGCGAGGAACTGACCGATTACGACCCGGACGCCGAGTGGGAGGCCGCGGAGTGGGACCTGGCGGACGACTCGGAGGGAGCCGGCTGACCCCGGGCACCGCATCGAGCTCCCCGACACCGCATCGAGTCCCCCCGACCCAGGCCCCGGCCCCCGTACGGTCCCCGCCGTGCGGGGGCCGATGACGTGGGCGCACCGGCCGCCCGGGCGTCGGCGGCCCGGGGGGTCGGCCGGGGGCGGGCCGGTGAAGTGCTCCCCACATGTCTAAGAAGTTCTCTTAGTGGCCTACCCCACACTTTGCGGAGGAATGGAACGGGCGAAACGGAAAAGGCGTTCATATGGCGTCGGCCGGAATGCCTGCGTCCAGATATGCCTGCGTTCAGTTGGCGCCTCGCTCGGGGAAAACCTGCGAAACCGGTAGCAATGGAGATGCGTGTGATGACGGACAGCAAGCGCCGCAAGGGCCTCATAGCCAGTGCCGCGCTGCTCGGGGGCGTACTCACGCTGGCAGCGTGTGGCGGCAGCGATGCGGCTGAGGGAGGCAGTGGCGGTGCGGGCGGCACCCGTCACGAGAACGTCAAGCAGGTGGACGAGGCGGCCGCCAAGGACGCCTCCGACGCCAGGATCACCGTCTCGCCCAAGGACGGGGCGACCGACGCGGGCATCAACAGGGACGACGCCAAGGTCACGGTCAGTGGCGGCAAACTCACCGACGTCACCATGACCTCGGTCGACTCCCGGCGCACCATCGACGGCACACTCTCCGCCGACGGCACCTCCTGGCAGCCGAACCAGCCGCTGCAGCGCTCCACCACGTACAAGGTCACCGCCCACGCGGTGGACTCCCAGGGCCGCAAGGCGGTGGAGAACTCCCGCTTCACCACCATCGCCCCGGCGCACAGCTTCATCGGGAACTTCACGCCGGAGGACGGCTCGACCGTCGGCGTCGGCATGCCGGTGTCGCTCAACTTCGACAAGCCGGTCACGAACAAGGCCGCCGTGGAATCCGCGATCAAGGTCTCGTCGAGCAGCAACCAGCAGGTCGTCGGCCACTGGTTCAGCGACACCCGGCTGGACTTCCGCCCGCAGGAGTACTGGAAGGCCCACTCCAAGGTCACCATGACCCTCGGCCTGGACGGCGTCCAGGCGTCCCCCGGCATCACCGGCATCCAGAACAAGACCGTCAGCTTCACCGTCGGCCACTCGCAGATCAGCACCGTGGACACCAAGCGCCACGAGATGGCAGTGGTGCGCGACGGCCATCGGATCAAGACCATCCCGATCTCGGCCGGCAGCGACGACCACCCGACCTACAACGGCAAGATGGTCATCTCCGAGCGCTTCAAGCAGACCCGGATGGACGGCTCGACCGTCGGCTTCAAGAAGAAGGACGGCAAGGGCGAGTACGACATCCCCGACGTCCCGCACGCCCAGCGCCTGACCTCCTCCGGCACCTTCATCCACGGCAACTACTGGGGCAAGGGCATCTTCGGCACCGCCAACACCAGCCACGGCTGCATCGGCCTGGAGGACGTCAAGGGCGCCGACAACCCGAAGACGGACGGCGCCTGGTTCTTCACCCACTCCCAGACCGGCGACGTCGTCCGGGTGATCAACTCCCCGGACCGCACCATCAAGCCGGACAACGGCCTGAACGGCTGGAACATGGACTGGTCCCAGTGGGTGGCGGGCAGCGCGGTGAAGTGACCGCGCGGTGTGGTGACGGCCCGGTGAAGTGACCCGTCACCACTGACGCAGCGGTCCGAGCAGGCCGGGCAGCCGCTACCGGCCATCGGCCACCGGCCATCGGCCACCGGAGCACGGCCGGGCCCGGCCCCTCCGTAGAGTGAACGGGTGAGCGAGCGCGGAAACAGAGGACGCGGCGGGCCCCGGCCCCCGGCGGCCGACGAACTGGTCGCCGAGGTGCTCGGCCGGGTCCGTTACGCGCCCGACGGCACCGCGGCCGAGGACGCCATCGAGGCGGGCGCCTCGATCCTGGCCGCCGGCGAGTCCGGACCGCCGGCAGGGCCAAGGCCTGGATCGGGGGGCGGCCCGGATTCCGGGCCCGAGGCGGTGAGCGCGGCGCTGGTCGGGGCCGCCGTCGCCGCCGTACGGCAGTGCTGGGCGGGCGGCTGGCACCCCGCCGACCTGGAACGCATCGTCCGCCGGGAGGCCGACGGTCCCACCCCCGTCGCGATCGTCGTGGACGCCATCGCCGCCGAGGCCGCCCGGCCGTCCGGGACCCGCCCCGCCCGCGACCCCCGCTGGCAGGAGCAGCTGCGCCGGCTCGACGCCGACGTCTGGTGGGACGGCGACCGCGGCTACCTGGACGCCCTCGCCCGGCGCGGCCGCACCTCCCGCTTCGAGGCCGCCTACGCCGTCCTGGCGGCGCTGCGCCTGCTCGCCCGGCTGCCCCGCATCACCCCGCTCCCGCCGCCCCCGTCCGGGCCGGCCGCCGGCTCCCCGTCGGGCACCGCCCGCACCGCCGCCTCCCGGGCGCTCGGCCGGATCCGCGCCCTGCTCGCCAAGGCCGAGGCGACGACCTACGCCGAGGAGGCCGAGGCGCTCTCCGCCAAGGCCCAGGAGCTGATGGCCCGGCACAGCATCGACGAGGCGCTGCTGGACGGCGGACACGGCCCTGCGGGCGGCCCGGCCGGCGGCCCGTCGGCGGTCCGCATCGGCATCGAGGGCCCGTACGAACAGGCCAAGGCGCTGCTCCTGGACGCGGTCGCGGCCGCCAACCGCTGCCAGGCCGTCTGGGCCGCCGAGGCCGGCTTCTCCACGGTCGTCGGCTTCCCGCCCGACCTGGAGGCGGCCGAACTCCTCTACACCTCGCTGCTGTTGCAGGCCACCACGGCCATGAACCGCGCCGGCGACGCCCACCACGCCCGCGGCCGCGCCCGCCGCACCCGGGACTTCCGCCAGACCTTCCTCGTCGCGTACGCGGACCGCATCCGCGACCGGCTCGCCGCGGCGACCGCGGCCGCCACGGCAGCCGCCACCGCCGAGTCCGCCACCACCGCCCCGGACCTCCTCCCCGTCCTCGCCGCCCGCGAACTCGCCGTCGAGGAAACCACCGGCGCCCTCTTCCCGGACACCGCCCCGGTCCGCCTCCGCGGCATCCGCGACGAGGCCGGCTGGCACCAGGGCCGCGCGGCAGCGGACCGGGCCCGACTGAGGGGGGAATGAGGGGGGCGCAGGGGGAGCGGGGGCCCTCACACACATTCCGCTACAACGCGCGGCCGGCCACGGGGGTTGGTGGCACACACTCCTCAACAACGCGCGGCCGACCACGAAAAACCTGGTCCGTGTGCCACGCGATGTGCTCGCCCGCGACCCGCGCACTGCCGCTCTGCGGACCGATCAGCGTCCGCCCCGTGAGGTCCAGCACCTGCCCCTTTGCGGTGTCGCTCCGCCCGACGAACTCCCGGGAGACCGTGATCCGCCGCCCGGCGTCCAGCCCCAGCACCCCCCGGTCGAACAGCTTGTGGTGCAGCGAGCACAGGCACAGACAGTTCGCGAGGTCGTCCGGCCCCTGGAAGGCCCACCACCGCACATGGGCCGCCTCCAGTCCGACCGGCACCCGGCCGATCGCCCCGTCGAACCCGCAGAACGCACAACGGTATTCGTAGGCGATCAGTACCTGCCTGCGCAGATCCTCCGCCCGCCGCCGTTCCGGCCCCGCACCGCCGCCGGGCAGTACCGCCGCACCGCCGGTCTCCAGATCGAGCCCCACGGCGGCGGCGATGTCCCCATGGATCGACGGCGGAAAATGAACGTCCAGCAACACCTGCGCCAGCCGCCCGAGCAGGGCGGGATCCTCGGACAACGCAGACCGCAACCCGGGCACCAACTGCCCCCGCGCCCCACTCGCCCGCAACACCTGCACCCCGGTCCCCGGACTCCCCGCCCCGCTGTCCGTCCGGACCTCCCACACCCCGTCACTCACCAGATGGTGGAACGGGTACGCCGGCGACGTCTGATGCGCCGGCCCGTAATCCGCCAGCAGATCCCGCAGATCCCGCTCCACATCCGAGTACCGCATGACCCCGTCGGGCTGCCGCCGGAACCGCCCCAGCGCGTACAACATCAACAACGGTTTGTGCGGCGCCCGAGCCCCGTTCCGCGACCACTGCCGCAGCTTCCCCACCCGCTCGATCCAGTCCATGACAGCCGACTGTAGGACGAGCCGCGGACCCTCCCTGTGCGCACACGTCCCGAAGCCCCTCCACCATCCAGGGAGGGCTAGCCCTGAGCGAAGCTCCTCCAGCATCCAGCATCCAGCATCCAGCAAGGGCTAGCCCTGCGCGGTGGGCCGCACCACGACCTCGTTCACGTCGACGTCCGCGGGCTGCTCGACGGCGAACGCGATGGCCCGGGCAATCGCGTCGGGCGGGATGGCGAGGCGGTCCCGCATGGCCGTGATCTCGGCCCGCACCCGGCTGTTGGTCGACGCCTCGGCGAAGTCGGTCGCGATGGGGCCGGGCGAGACGGTGGTCACCCGCAGCCCCTCGCCGGCTTCCTGGCGCAGCCCCTCGCAGATCGCCCGGACCGCGAACTTCGTACCGGCGTAGACCGCCATGGTCGGCACGACACGGAACGCGGCCGTGGAGGCGGTGGTGACGAAGTGACCCGTGCCCTGCGCCCGGAAGACCGGCAGCGCGGCGCCGATCCCGTGCAGCACCCCCTTCACATTCACGTCGACCATGTGGTCCCACTCCTCGACCCGCAGATCGTCGAGCGGCGAAATCGTCCCCACCCCAGCATTGCCGACAAGCACATCAAGCCGCCCGAACCGCTCAACCGCCAGCGCAACCAACCCCTCCAGATCCTCCCTCCGAGTCACATCGGTACGGACCTGCACCGCCGAGCCACCCGCCTCCTCGATCCGCCCCACCAGTTCCGCAAGACGCTCGGACCGACGCGCCCCCAACACGAGCCGTGCCCCCCGCTCGGCAAGCAGCAACGCCGTCGCCTCCCCGATGCCACTGCTGGCCCCCGTGATCGCCACGACTTTCCCCTCGATACCGGACATGGTCTCCTCCCTTGCCGCACGGGCCAGTTGCCCGACAACGCCAGTCTGAAAGGCCCTCACCCTGGTATCCAGACCGCACTTATTCTGGAACCAGCGGTGCCAGTGCGACCCGAGAGGCGAACGACGTCACGCGATGACGAATGCGCGACCCGAGAGGCACCCGTCACCAATCGGTCTCCGTCCCCAAGAGGCATCCGTAACCCGGAGGTGCCCCACGCATGTCGAAACAGCAGCCGGACCAACTACGCCGCCAACTAGGCACGTTCCTGCGCACCCGCAGGGAGCGCCTCACCCCCGACGAGGTCGGCCTGCCCCCGACCGGCCGCCGCCGGACGCCGGGACTCCGCCGTGAGGAACTCGCCCTGCTCGCCGGAATCAGCGCCACCTGGTACACGTACCTGGAGCAAGGCCGCAAGATCCGCGCCTCCGAGCAGGTGCTGAACGCCCTCGCCTCAGCACTACGGCTCGACCGCCACGAGCGCGACCACCTCTTCCAACTCGCCGGCCACGCCCCCCTACCCGAGGCCGAACACCCCGAGCCGCTCCCCGCCGAGGTGGCAGCCGTCCCCCTCCTCCTCCAGCCCTACCCGGCGTACGTCATCGCCGGCAACTACGACGTACTCAGCCACAACCACGCAGCCGCCCAGCTCTTCCCCCACCTCTTCCCCCACCTCACCACTGAGGCGGACCGCCCGCCGAACCTGGTCCGCTGGGTCTTCCTCGAACCCGCGGCCCGCGAGGTCCTGGTCGACTGGGAACCCGAGGCCCGCGCCCTCCTCGCGCGGCTCCGCACCCTCTCCACCCGCCACCCGGACGACCCGCGCTACACCCACCTGATCGACGAACTCCACACCCGCAGCCCCGAAGCCCGCACCTGGTGGCCCCACTACGAACTACAACCCCGCCACAGCGGCCAAAAACGCCTGCACCACCCCATCCGCGGCCCGGTCAATTACCACTACACCGCCTTCCACCTGGCAGAACAGCCGGAACAAACCCTCGTGATCTATTTCGACAACACCGCAACGACCGATTGACGGCGCGAACGTGATCCGCCCACGGGCACCGCGGGGCGACGCGGGCGGCTTCAGCCCGATGCTCAGTCACCCGTCCCTGCACCCCCGGGCAGGCACCGCGTGGCCCGCCCCGCGATAGCCCGTCGGGTTCTTGCCCACGTACTGCTGGTGGAGACACTCACTAAGCAATCTTGTTGAAGTGCGATGCGGCTTGGACATCCGTCCTGCCAAGCGAGGGCCCGTCCGGTGACCGACCTCCGAGCCAGAAGCCCGTCGTCGATGAGGGCAGGTGGGCCAATGGCCACTTGGCCTAGCGTGGGACGGACCGAGCCCGGCAAGGAGGAGCACCATGACGGACGATCGCCGTTCCTTACCTGACCACGCTGCCGGCCGCGATACGGTGCCCGACAGCTCTCGGCTCATTGGCCAACTTCTGGCAGAAAATTGGGGCCTTCGTGGATGCGGGATTATGCGCCTCGAAGGAGGTATGAACTCCCTGACGTGGGAGGTCCGTTCGGAAAAGGCTCGTTGGGTGGCCAAGGCGGTGACACCGGAGGCCAAGGACGCTTTTGTCTACGGACTCGGCCTGGCAGCGCGGCTGGAGCAGGCGGGCATACCGGCTGGTGCCCCCGTGCCAACCGTTGGCGGGCAACAGGTTGTGCCCTTCGGCCGCCAGGCGCTCGCTCTGCTGCGCTGGGTCGAAGGACGTGGGCTGACCGGTGAGTCGGATGCTGAACTGGCGGTGATCGGCTCCACCCTGGCCCGTGCCCATCGCGCGCTCGGCGGCCACGACGGCGATGCCGGAGCACCGTTCGCCGGTCTGTACCTTTCGACGGAGCACCTGGACGTAACTCCCTGGCTGAGGCCCGTGATCACCAAGGTCATGGCCCGGCTCGACGGGCTCGACCTCCGGGGGCTGACCTGGGGGCCGGTGCACGGGGACCCGGCTCCGGATGTCTTTCGCCTCGATCCGGCCAGTGGCAACTGCGGGGTGATCGACTGGAGCGGGGCCGGGCTGCGGCCGCGGGCGTACGATCTGGCGGCGCTGGTGATGTACCGGGGGACAGACTCCATGCGGCCATTGCTGGATGCCTATGTAACGGAGGGCGCGCTGACCCGTGACGAGGTCGAGTGGGCACTTGATCCCCTGCTGGACTACCGCTGGGCCGGCCAGGCCGTCTACTTCGCCGAGCGGATCGCCCGCAAGGACTTCACGGGCATCGACGGACCGGCGGTCAACGAGGCAGGGCTTGAGGCCGCTCGCCGGTGGTTCGCCGACCGGGGTGACCTCTGAGCGATCATGTGTACCTGAGCTGTGGCTGGCGTTGGCCACGGCAGCGACGAGTCCCAGAGGGCGCCGTTTCGCTCGGCCAGTGAGGCCCCTGCAACTGCGTTGGGTCGGTGGGGCGTGGGGTTCGTCGGCCGGCTGCTTTCTCCGCGTGGAGTCGGGCGGCGATGGCGGCGAGCTCGTTGAGTCGGAAGGTTCGGCTGTCTTTCGATGTTTCCAGTGTGTGCAGCAGGGCCGCCGGGTCCCTGTGGAGATCGGGGGAGGGGCGTGCCGTCGCAGCCAGGTAGGCCCAGGTCGCGTGGAAGCCGAGCGGGCAGTAGTGCCCGACGGCACACCTCAGGGCCGTGTGCCGTCGGGGGAGTGGCAGTTGCTCGTCGCGCACCCTGCGTGCGTAGGTTCTGCAGCTCGCTCGAAGCTGTCAGCCCTCTGCGGGGGCTACACCGACCGGGCAGCTCACGCCAGTCCCCCCGATCCCGCAGTACCCCGTCGGGTTCTTGTCCAGGTACTGCTGGTGGTAAGCCTCCGCCGGGTAGAACGGGCGGGTGTTGTCGGCGGGGAGGATTTCGGTGGTGATGTTGGTGTAGCCGGAGTTGTGGAGGACGGTGCGGTAGGCGTCGCGGGAGGCTTCGGCGGCCTGTTGTTGGGCGGGGGAGTGGGTGTAGATGGCGGAGCGGTACTGGGTGCCGACGTCGTTGCCCTGGCGGAAGCCCTGGGTGGGGTCGTGGGACTCCCAGAAGAGCTTCAGGAGGGACGTGTAGGGGACCACTGCCGGGTCGTAGACGACGCGGACCGCCTCGGTGTGGCCGGTGTGGCCGCTGCAGACCTCTTCGTAGGTCGGGTTCGGGGTGTGGCCGCCCTGGTAGCCGACGAGGGTGGTCCAGACGCCCTCGGTCTGCCAGAACTTCCGCTCGGCGCCCCAGAAGCAGCCCAGGCCGAAGTCGGCGATCTCCAGGCCGTCCGGGTACGGGCCCAGGAGCGGGTTGCCGAGGACGGTGTGCCGCTCGGGGACGGCGAAGGCCGGTTCGGGGCGGCCTTCGAGCGCTTCCTCGGGGGTCGGGAGCTGGGTCTTGAAGCGGGAGAAAAGCATGGGACGGCTCCGGGGTCGGGGTGGGTGGGCGGGTCCTTCTACAACGTCAGCTGCCGGGAGCGCATTCCTGGTGCGGGCGCGGCCGGCCGTGTCTACGGGCGGTCCTGGGGGAAGCCCGTCGACGTGCCGCCCAGTTGTTCCCAGCCGGCGATGGCCAGGGCGCGGTAGGCGGCGTACTCGGCGGCCGGGCTGCGGCCGTACGACCAGGGCACGGCGCCGACGTGGCCGTCGACCAGGCGCAGCTGCTCCATGGCCTCGGCGTAGCGTTCGGCGCGGACCAGGAACCAGATCAGCAGGTGCCGGACGTGCGGGGCCATGGGGTGGTCGGCCGGGGCCTCGCGGAGGGCGAAGTGGGCGCCCTCGATGGCGCGCTCGACGACCGCGCTCTGGTACAGGCTGCGGACCATGTTGGCCTCGGGCAGGTGCTCGTAGACCGCGAAGAGGGGGAGGGCCGGGAGGAGGGAGCCGGTGGGGGCGCCGGCCGCGGCGCGTTCGGCGAACTCCTCGGCCTCCGTGCGGGAGCCGTGCCACTTCTGCGACCAGTAGGGGAGGGCCGCGAGGTGGGCGCCCATGTGGTGCGGGGCGCGCCGGGCGGCCTCGGACCACAGCTCCTGGTAGTCGGCGGGCCGCTCGTGCAGCCCTCGGGCCACGGCCAGCTCGACGATGTACGGGATCGGGCTGCCCGGTGCCAGCAGGCCCGCCTCCCGGCAGACCGTGCGGGCCTCCTCCAGGATCATCCGGAAGTCCTGCGAGCCGGGGTCCCGCAGCGCCTGGACGACCAGGAACTGGGCGTGCGTCTCGGCGCCGCCGGGATCCTTCGGCGCCTCCGAGCGCCAGGTGCGCAGCCAGATGCCGCCGGTCCGCTGCCCGCCCTGCTGCGCCGGCCCGCCCTGCTGCGCCGGTCCGTCCGCGGCCAGCTCGAAAGCGGCCGCGCCGGCCAGCGTCTGCACCCGCTGCCAGCGGCGCTCCCAGTCGTCACCGGTGGACTTCAGCAGCTCGGCCGCCGGCCGCCAGTCGTGCGTACGCCGCACCGCGTCGAGCGCCTCCTCCAGTGCCCGGTCGGGTCCGGGCAGCCGTACGTCGAGCTCCTCCAGCGGGACGAAGCCGTAGCCCGCCATCGGGTCGGAGGCCACCGCGAGCCCCTGCCGGGTCTGCTGGACGGCGCGCCGGCGGCGCATCCAGGGCAGGAAGACGAGGCCGCCCAGCGCGAGCGCGGCGAGGAGAACCAGCAGAGCGTCCATGGGGTGTGTGTCCTGTGTCCTGTACCTGGTGGGTTGGTGGTGGTGGCGGGATGGCTGGGGCGGCGGGTGGGGTCGGGCGGGGCTGAGGGGACGTGGCGGGAACCAGTGTGCGACCCCTCGTACGTATCCACTAACAAGCGAAGCAGAAAGTTCCGGGAACGCCGGCCGCGCGGCCGACTACCCTCGGCAGGCATGAGCGATCAGCGCGAACAGCGCCACCAGCATTTCGAAACCCTTGCCATCCACGCAGGTCAGGAACCCGACCCCACGACCGGCGCGGTGGTTCCGCCCATCTACCAGGTATCCACTTACAAGCAGGACGGTGTGGGCGGGCTGCGCGGCGGTTACGAGTACAGCCGCAGCGCCAACCCGACCCGTACCGCCCTGGAGGAAAACCTCGCCGCCCTCGACGGCGGCCGTCGCGGCCTCGCCTTCGCCTCCGGCCTCGCGGCCGAGGACACCCTGCTGCGCACCCTGCTGGTCCCCGGTGACCACATCGTCATCCCCAACGACGCCTATGGCGGAACGTTCCGTCTGATCTCCAAGGTCGTCGAGCGGTGGGGCGTGGAGTGGTCGGTGGCCGACACCTCCGACCCGCAGGCGGTACGCGAGGCCCTGCGGCCCCGTACGAAGCTGATCTGGGTGGAGACGCCCAGCAACCCGCTCCTCGGGATCAGCGACATCGAGGCGCTGGCCACCGTGTCGCGGGACGCCGGGGTCCGGCTCGTCGTCGACAACACCTTCGCCAGCCCCTATCTCCAGCAGCCGCTCGCCCTCGGCGCGGACGTGGTGGTCTACTCCACGACCAAGTACATGGGCGGCCACTCGGACGTGGTCGGCGGTGCCCTGGTCGTCAACGACGACACCCTCGGTGAGGAACTCGCCTACCACCAGAACGCGATGGGCGCGGTCGCCGGACCGTTCGACGCGTGGCTGGTGATGCGCGGCATCAAGACCCTCGCCGTACGGATGGACCGGCACAGCTCCAACGCCGAGCGGATCGCGGAGCTGCTGACCTCGCACAAGAAGGTGACCCGGGTCTACTACCCGGGCCTGTCCGAGCACCCGGGGCACGAGGTCGCGGCCAAGCAGATGCGGTCGTTCGGCGGCATGGTGTCGTTCCAGGTCGCGGGCGGGGAGCAGGCCGCCATCGAGGTCTGCAACCGGTCGGAGCTGTTCACCCTCGGTGAGTCGCTGGGCGGCGTCGAGTCGCTGATCGAGCACCCGGGGCGGATGACGCACGCGTCGACGGCCGGCTCGCAGCTGGAGGTCCCCAACGACCTCGTACGCCTCTCGGTCGGCATCGAGTCCGGCGAGGACCTGCTGGCCGACCTGGCGCAGGCGCTGGGCTGACGCCCACGGCCCACCGCGTACTGCCTCCCGCCCAACGGCCTACCGCCTGCGCCTACGGCCTGCTGCCGCGTGCCCGCCGCCCCCGTGCCGGTCTGCCGGAGGAGGGGCCCGTCACCACCCCTCGACGGGAGGGGTGGTGCGGGACGGCGGCGGGACCCACGGCTGGGCCGCGGCCGTCCAGGTCAGCGCCGCCACGGCGAGCAGCGCCAGCAGCCAGCCGAGGCGGCGCCGCAGCCGGCGGTGCGCCCGCAGCCGCCGGCCGCGGGCGAGGGCCCGGGCGGCCAGGTCCGGAGGTACCGGCGGCAGCGGCAGCCCGGCCAGCATCCGCCGGGCCTCGGCCTGTTTGCGGTCGGGGACGCCCGGGTCCGGCACGGCGGCCTCGGGGTAGAGGTTCACGGCGCTTCGCCGCCGCGGACCCGGGTCGGCGCTTCGCCCTCGCGGACCCGGCGCGCCGGCCGGTGGCTGCGGAACGCGGCGACCGCGTGCAGGTACAGCGTGCGCAACCGCTCGGCAGGCAGGCCGAGTTGGGCCGCGGCCTGTTCCTCGGCCACTCCCTCGTGGAGCCGCAGTACGAGGACCAGGCGCTCCTGTGGGGTCAGCCGGTCCAGCGGTCCGCCGCGCGGCCGGCGGTGCCGCCGGGCGGTGCGGGCGAAACGGTCGGCGAGCTCCCGGCGGGTGCGCTCGTACGGGTCCTCGCCGCGCAGCCGGTCCCAGTCGGCGTACGTCCGGGCCAGCGCCCGGATCAGCAAGTCCTCGGCGGCCGGGGCGGGGTGGGCGGCGGGCTCGCCGGTCAGGAGGGTGGCGGCGTGGAACAGCCGTCCCGCCGCGCCCGCCACGAACGACTCGAACTCCCGGGCGTGGCGGCGCTGCTGCGCCGGCCGCCGCTCTCGCACCGCGCCTCCCGGATGACGGACGCCCGACCCCCTGGGCTCCTATAGCACGGCAGTGCGGCCACCCGGTCAAGAGGCGCGACGACTTACCCGGGCCCGGGCCGCGGCCTGCCTCCAACCGGGCTGCAGTGTGCCGCCGGCCGGGCCGGCCGGTGTCAGGAGGTCGGTCCCGCAGGCGTCAGGGACGCGGTGATGTCGGAGAGGGAGGCGTTGAAGCGGGTCAGCAGGGTCGTGAACGCCTCGCGCTCCTCGTCGCTCCACTTCTCCGTGACCAGTGCCATCAGCGCACGGCGCGAGGCCCGCACCTCGTCCAGCCGGGCGTGGCCGCGCTCGGACAGTTCGAGCACCACGGCGCGGCCGTCCTCCGGGTGGGTGGCCCGGCTGACGAGCCCGGAGTCGACCAGCGGGGCGACCTGCCGGGTGACCGTGGAGGAGTCGATGCCCATGCCGGCGGCCAGGGCCTTGACGCCCATCGGGCCTTCCTGGTCGAGGCGGTTGAGCAGCAGGTAGGCGGCGCGGTCCATGGAATTGCGCGCCTGCCCGACGCCGCCGAGCCGGCTCTGTTCGGCGCGGCGGGCGAAGACGGCCACTTGGTGCTGCAGCGCGTCGAGGAGAGCGGGGTCGGTGTGGGTCGTCATGTCCGAAGAGGTGGGCATGGCCGGGAGCTCGCTTCGATGGAAGTGCGTATGGATGGGAGGACAGCGTACGCGGACCCGGCGCACGGCGTACCTGCGCCGTCCATTCCGATAACGCGCCGTCCCCCTCGTTCGTGCCCGTGGGCGGGCGGGCCCGCGCACCGTCGAACTGCGAGACTGGCGGTATGGCTGCTCATACGCCTCATCCGCCGCGTCCGCCGCACGAGCCCCGCCCGTCGTCCCGTCCCGACGATGCCCGTCGTGCCGACGATGCCCGTTGTGCCGACGATGCCCGTTGTGCCGACGGCCCGACCGACGCCGGCCCGACCGACGCCGGCCTGCCCGATGCCGGCCCGGTCACGACCCCGGCCGCCACCGCGCTCACCATCGAGGACGTCCGGGAAGCGCACAAGATGCTCTCGGGCGTCGCCCGGGCCACCGCGATGGAGGGCAGCCGCTACCTGTCCGGGCTGGTCGGCGCGCCCGTCCACCTCAAGTGCGAGAACCTCCAGCGCACCGGTTCGTTCAAGATCCGCGGCGCCTACGTACGGATCGCCGGGCTCTCCGCCGAGGAGCGGGCGGCCGGCGTGGTGGCCGCGAGCGCCGGCAACCACGCCCAGGGCGTGGCCCTCGCGGCGTCCCTGCTCGGTGTGCGGTCCACGGTGTTCATGCCGGTCGGCGCCCCGTTGCCGAAGGTCGCGGCGACCCGCGAATACGGTGCCGAGGTGCGGCTGCACGGCCATGTGGTGGACGAGACGCTGGCCGCTGCCGAGGAGTACGCCCGGGAGACCGGCGCGGTCTTCATCCACCCCTTCGACCACCGCGACATCATCGCCGGTCAGGGCACGGTCGGGCTGGAGATCCTGGAACAGTGCCCGGAGGTCCGCACCATCGTCGTCGGCGTCGGCGGCGGCGGGCTGGCCGCGGGGATCGCGCTGGCGGTCAAGGCGCTGCGGCCGGACGTGAAGGTCGTCGGGGTGCAGGCGGCGGGCGCGGCCTGCTATCCGCCGTCGCTGGCGGCCGGGCACCCGGTGGCGGTCGAGGGGCTGTCGACGATGGCGGACGGCATCAAGGTCGGCCGACCCGGCGACGTGCCCTTCGGGATCGTCGAGCGGCTGGTGGACGAGGTCCGTACGGTCTCCGAGGACGACCTCTCCAGCGCGCTGCTGCTCTGCCTGGAGCGGGCGAAGCTGGTGGTGGAGCCGGCCGGGGCGAGCCCGGTGGCGGCGCTGCTCGCGGATCCGGGGTCGTTCGAGGGGCCGGTGGTGGCGGTGCTGTCCGGCGGGAACGTCGATCCGCTGCTGATGCAGCGCATCCTGCGGTTCGGCATGGCCGCCGGGGGCCGGTACCTCTCGCTGCGGCTGCGGCTGACGGACCGGCCGGGGGCGCTGGAGACCCTGCTCGGGGTGCTGACGGTGGTCGACGCGAACATCCTCGACGTGGGGCACGTACGGACCGATCCGCGGCTCGGGTTGACCGAGGTCGAGGTGGAACTGCACCTGGAGACCAAGGGCCCGGAGCACTGCGACGAGGTGCGCACGGCACTCGCGGAGGCGGGTTACGTCGTCCTGGAGTGAGGCGGGCACGGGCCCGGCAGGGGTCGGGAACCGATCTGATTATTTGTATCGCGATGTATCGCGTTGGGGAGTAGCATCCCGGGTGCGGGGTGCCGGTGCGCCATGCGCGTCCTGGCGTCCCGTTGCGGACAAACGGCCTGAAGCGGGCACTGTCCGCCGAACGTAACATTCGACATATTTCGACCTGGAACTCACCCAAGCCATGGGGGTACCCATATGCCAGGCGCCATTTACGCCGAAGGCCTGGTGAAGACCTTCGGCGACGTGAGGGCACTGGACGGCGTCGACCTGGACGTTCCCGAAGGGACCGTCCTCGGCATGCTCGGCCCTAACGGTGCCGGCAAGACCACCGCCGTACGTGTCCTGACGACCCTGCTCCGACCCGACCGCGGCAAGGCGGAGGTTGCCGGGATCGACGTGCTCGCCCATCCCGACAAGGTACGCCGGTCCATCGGCCTCTCGGGCCAATTCGCCGCTGTGGACGAGTACTTGACCGGTCGCGAGAACCTGACGATGGTCGGGCAGCTCTACCAGATGAGTGGCCGGGACGCCAAGCGCCGGGCCGCCGAGCTGCTGGAACGCTTCCACCTCGGCGACGCGGCGGACCGCACCGCCAAGACCTACTCCGGCGGGATGCGCCGACGGCTCGACCTCGCGGCCGCGCTGGTCGTCAGCCCACCGGTGATGTTCATGGACGAGCCGACCACCGGCCTGGACCCGCGCAACCGCCAGGCGCTGTGGGACGTCATCCAGGAGCTCGTCGCGGGCGGCACGACCCTGCTGCTCACCACCCAGTATTTGGAGGAGGCCGACCGCCTCGCGCACGACATCTGCGTCGTCGACCACGGCAAGGTCATCGCCCGCGGCACCTCCGACCAGCTCAAGGCGCGCACCGGCGGCGAGCGCGTCGAGGTCGTGGTGCACGCCCCCGAGCACCTCACCGTCGCCGACGAGGTGCTGCGCGGCTTCGCCAAGGGGGAGGGCACGGTCGAGCCGCACATCCGCAAGCTGACGATCCCGGTCGCCGGCGGCGCCAAGCTGCTCGCCGAGGTGATCCGCGAACTGGACGTGCGCGGCGTGGAGATCGACGACATCGGCCTGCGCCGCCCGACCCTCGACGACGTCTTCATCGCGCTGACCGGGCACGCCGCCGAGTCCGCGGACGGCGACGGCGGCGGCCGTGGCGGCGGCGCGGGCGCCGGTGGCGGCGGGACGGAACGGAGCGGGACCACGGGCGGCAGTCGCCCGGCGAGCGCCGCCGGGCACCGTAAGGAGGGCGTGCGATGACCACGGCGAGTACGGCGAGCACCGCGACCGGGGGCGCCGGCGGTACGCCGCTCGGAGCCCCGCCGTCACGCGGCGGCCTCAGCCGGCTGGTGCGCGACTCCCTGGTCGTGGCCAAGCGGAACCTGATCCGGATGGTGCGGATCCCCGAGGTGGTGATCTTCGGGCTGATCCAGCCGATCATGTTCGTGGTGCTGTTCAGCTATGTGTTCGGCGGCTCCATCAGCATCCCGGGCGCGGGCATCTCCCCCTCCGGATACCGCGAGTTCCTGATGGCCGGGATCTTCGCCCAGACCGTCACGTTCGCCACGGCGGGCGCCGGCGCGGGCATCGCGGACGATATGCACAAGGGGCTCATCGACCGGTTCCGCTCGCTGCCGATGTCCCGGGGCGCGGTGCTCACCGGCCGGACCCTGGCCGACCTCGTCCAGAGCGCGCTGACGCTGGTGGTGCTGGCGGTCGTGGCGCTGCTGATCGGCTGGCGCACCCACGAGAACCTCGCCAAGGTGCTGACGGGTTTCGCGCTGCTGCTCCTGCTCGGCTACGCCTTCTCGTGGATCGGCGCGCTGATCGGCCTCTCGGTGCGGACGCCGGAGGCGGCCACGTCCGGCGGGCTCATCTGGCTCTTCCCGCTGACGTTCATCTCCAACGCCTTCGTGCCGTCGGAGAACATGCCGTCGTTCCTGCAGACCGTCGCGGACTGGAACCCGTTCAGTGCAACGGTCATGGCCTGCCGCGATCTGTTCGGGAACCTCCCGCCGCACTATCCGGTGCCGGACGCCTGGCCGATGCAGCACCCGGTGCTGGCCTCGGTGATCTGGTCGGTCCTGATCATCGCGGCGTTCCGGACGCTGGCGGTCCGCAAGTACCGCTCGGCGACGGCCTGAGCGGAGCGACGGGCCCGGGGGAGCCCCACAACCCGGCAGAGGCCCTCCCCGCGCACGCGGCGGAGCGGCCCGCGCACACGGCGAAGCGGCCCGGAGCGCAAGGCTCCGGGCCGCTTCGTTCCGTCTGCGGGCGTCCCGCCGACGAGCCGGAACGGGGCCGGACCGGCCGGCCCGGTCCGGGTCAGCCGGTGTACGGCTTGGCGTCGAGGATCTTCACGCTTGCCTTCTTGCCGTTGGGGAGCTCGTACTCCGCGTCGGCGCCGATCTTCTTGCCGTTCACGCCGGTGCCCAGCGGCGACTGCGGGGAGTAGGTCTCGATGTCCGAGCTCGCGTACTCGCGCGAGGCCAGGAGGAACGACAGCGTGTCGTCCGGGTCCCCGTCGAACGCGATGGTGACGACCATGCCGGGAGCAACGACGCCGTTGGCGGCGGGGGCCTCGCCGACCTTCGCGGTCTGCAGCAGCTGGGTGAGCTGCCGGACCCGAAGCTCCTGCTTGCCCTGCTCTTCCTTGGCCGCGTGGTACCCGGCGTTCTCCTTCAGGTCACCTTCCTCGCGGGCCGCCTGGATCTTCTCGGTGATCTCGGCGCGTGCGGGACCAGACAGGTACTCCAGCTCGGCCTTGAGCTGGTCATACGCCTCCTGGGTCAGCCAGGTGACGTTCTCGCTGGTCTGGGTCACAGGTGCTCCTCGTCGGTACTGGGGATAAATCAAACGCCCTACCAGGAAGGTTTGCGCCTTCACGGGTGGGCGAAACCACGAGCCTAACAATTCCGGCACAAAACGGGGAAGAGGAAATTCACAGTGACCGCACAGGAACGCATCATCGCTGATCAGAGGCGGTCACGACACGCCATGCCAGAGTACGGCGCGCGAGGCACCCAAGGGGCGGACGGTGGCGGAGGGTAGCTGTGGCGGCACTGGTGCACCCCGCGCGCGCCTCGGCCCGCCTCTGGACGGGAACGCCCCCTGGAGGTACGACTCCGCTGGATCTACCGCTCCTCTGGGTCGAGGACCGGAGCTGTGACATTACGAGGATGAGGGCGAGCCTGCGGACGAGGATGTGCAGCCGACCAGCACGGCGTTGGTCGCGCGCTTCGTCGTCCGGAGCGTGACCTCGGTGTCCACCTGGCCCGTGCGCTGGTCGACGGTGACGTCCTTGCGGCCGACCTCGGAACCGTCCGCCGCCTGCGAGCGCAGCGTGCACACGCCCTTGTCGTCGGCGCCCTTGACGACCTCCAGATGGACCTTGACGGCGTGGTCGGACACCGCGTCCCAGCTGATCACCCGGCCGCTGAGCTCCTGCCCGGAGATGTACGACACACCTGCCCAGCCGACCACACCCAGCAGCCCGGCGCCGAGCACCGCGCCGATGATCTTGAGCTTGCGGTCCGCGCGCTGGTCCGCGGAGCGGCCGTAGCGTCCGTCGGGGAGCCCTTCGCGCACCGCGGCCATCGATCCATCCTCCTGGTACGGGGGCCCGGGAACGGCTCGGGAACCCCCGGGGGGTCCCTGGCCCGGGAAATACAGGGAATACAGTGCCCCCTCGCTTCGGTCACTATAGGAGGCATCTTCTCCGGCCCTTAACTGAGGATCGAGTCTTGACTGAGCAGCTGCGTTTGATGGCGGTGCACGCCCACCCCGACGACGAGTCGAGCAAGGGTGCGGCCACCATGGCCAAGTACGTGTCCGAGGGGGTGGACGTGCTGGTCGCCACCTGCACAGGCGGTGAGCGAGGCTCCATCCTCAATCCCAAGCTCCAGGGAGACCCGTACATCGAGGAGCACATCCACGAGGTGCGCAGGAAGGAGATGGACGAGGCCCGGGAGATCCTCGGCGTCAAGCAGGAGTGGCTGGGCTTCGTCGACTCCGGGCTGCCCGAGGGCGATCCCCTGCCGCCGCTTCCCGAGGGCTGCTTCGCCCTGCAGGACGTCGACGAGGCGGCCGGGCGGCTGGTCAAGCTGATCCGGGAGTTCAGGCCGCAGGTCATCACGACCTACGACGAGAACGGCGGCTACCCGCACCCGGACCACATCATGACGCACAAGATCACGATGGTGGCCTTCGAAGCGGCCGGCGACCCGGAGAAGTACCCGGAGGCCGGCGAGCCCTGGCAGCCGCAGAAGCTCTACTACAACCAGGGCTTCAACAAGCCGCGCACCATCGCGCTGCACGAGGCGCTGCTGGCCCGCGGCATGGAGTCGCCGTACGGGGAGTGGCTGGAGCGCTGGAAGCAGTTCGAGCGCCGCGAGCGCACGCTGACCACGTACATCCCGTGCGACGAGTTCTTCGAGATCCGCGACAAGGCGCTGATCGCGCACGCCACCCAGATCGACCCCGACGGCGGGTGGTTCCGGGTGCCGATGGACATCCAGCGCGAGGTCTGGCCGACGGAGGAGTACGAGCTCGCGAAGTCGCTCGTGGACACTTCCCTCCCCGAGGACGACCTCTTCGCGGGTATCCGCAACAATTGACCCCATGATGAGCGCGACCAGCACCCTCGCCCTGACGCACTTCGTCACCCTTGCCGACAGCTTCGACAAGGACAAGGTGACCCCCGGCGTCCTCGGCTTCATCGTCTTCGCGGTCATCGGCGGCGCCGTGTGGCTGCTGATGAAGTCCATGAACAAGCAGATGAAGAAGGTCAACTTCGAGGAGCAGCCGGAGGAGGGCGAGGCGGGCACCGCCGCCTCCGCCGCCCCGTCCGCCGCGAAGCCGAAGACCGGCTGAGGACGCCCGGAGACCGGGCGCGGTCGACGGCCGGTCTCCTGGCAGCGACCGGCTGACCGCCCCGGCGGCTCGCCGACCCAAGCGGCCGGCGAGCCGTTGCGTGCGACGAGCCGTTGCGTGGGGCGAAGAGCTGCCGCGTGGGGCGTCGCGTTTGTGCGTGCGGCGTCGAGCTTGTGCGTGCGGCGCCGAGCTGCGTGCGGCGTCGGGCTGGTGTGCGCGCCCGTCGCGAGTCGGCACGGGCCTGGTCCCGGCTTCAGGCCGCGGCCAGGTACTTGCGGGCGGCTCCTGAAGGCCGGGGCCGGGGCCGGGGCCGGACCTGCCGGGGCCGCCGGTGGGCGCGCGCTCCCGGCGGGGTCCGTGAGTCCCCGCCCGCCTAAGTCTCCGACTGCCCCCAGTCTCCGACCGCCCCTGTCCCCGCCCCCTCAGTCCCCGACCGCCGGGGTGGTCAGGACGCCCATGATCTCGCGGGCGTGGCGGTCCGGGACCATGCCGAGTCGCCAGGCCTGCCAGCCCGTTTCCGGCTCCACGCCGCGCTCCAGCAGCAGGGCGAACGCCTCCGCGCAGTCCTCCAGCTTCGCGTCGCGGGTCGGGTGCTTGTCCCGTATGAGCCCGGCCAGCTCTTCCTGGGCGACGGCCGTGCCCACCACCGAACCGCCCGCCGAGGCGAACGGCAGCAGCGTGCAGCGCAGGAAGCGCGCCCAGTCCTCGCCGCGCCGGTCGCCGTAGCCGGCGAAGGTCCCGGCGGCCTCGTCGGCCAGCTCCAGCGCCTGGGCCGCCCGCCCGTTGCCGGCGTCGATGATCACCAGCTCCAGGCAGGACCACGCCTCCCCGTGCGGCACTCCGATCCGCGCGAAGTCCTTGCGGGCGTCCTGCAGCAACTGCCGGGCGAAGCCGCTGTTGCGCAGCGAACCGGTCTGCTCGGCCCGCAGATCGCGGGTGACCCGCCCGGAGTGGTGCCGGGCGCAGGCCAGACCGTAGCCGTCCTGCATCCGGGAGAACATCGTCCGCGAGCGCTCCAGCTGCCGCAGCGCCGCGTCCCGCTCGCCGCGCTCCTCCAGCGCCTGGCCGAGGTAGTACATCGTCCACGCCTCACCACGGGCGTCCTCGTGCTGGTGGTGCAGCGGCAGCGCCTGCCGCAGCTGGTCGGCCGCCGGCCCCGGCTCGCCGGCCACCAGCCGGGCCCGGGCCAGCTGGGTCATCGCCCAGGCCGCGCCGCGCTCGTCCTGGGTGCGGCCGTACAGCTCCAGCGCCGCGTGCAGCGCCTGCTCGGCCCGTGGCACCTCGCCCGTGCGCAGATACACCTGGCCGAGCTGGAAGTGCGCCCACGCCTGGCCGTGCAGGCTCTCGCTCTCCTCGTGCAGCTCCAGGGACTCGCGCAGCATGGCGAGGGCCTCGGCGAGCTGCGCCCGGTCCCGCTCCACGGCCGCCAGGGCGTGCAGCGTCCAGGCCCGGTCGCCGTGCATGTCCGGGCCGGACTGCAGCTCCAGCGCCTCCCGGAGCTTGACCGCGGCCTCCTGGAGATTGCCCTGCTGCTGGAGGGTGATGCCCAGATCGCGCAACGCCCGTGCGGCGCCCGCCGGGTGCTGCGCCTCGAAGTAGAGATCGACCACCGACGACAGGGTCGTGCGTGCCTTGTCCAGCTCGCCGAGCTGGCGGGCCGCCACACCGGTGCGCCACTGCACCGAGCGGACCAGCAGGCCCTGGCCGACGGCCCGGGTGAGCTCGCTCAGCTCCCCGAGGCGGTAGAGGTCACCGCGCAGCAGGCAGTAGTCGGCCAGGGCGCCCAGCAGGTGCGAGACCGCGGCCTGGTCGACGTCCTGGTCGGCGTGGCGCAGCGCGGCCGTGATGAAGCTGGACTCGTCGTCCAGCCACTGCAGGGCCGCGTCCAGGGACGTGAAGCCGTGCGAACCGAAGCGGTCGGCGCGGGTCGAGGTACGGCCGTCGACAAGCCGGATGACCGAGTCGGCGAGCTCCGCATAGCCACGGATCAGCCGCTCCTGGGCCGCGGCGCGCTCGCCGGGCTCCTCCTCGTCCACCAGCCGGGCGTGCGCGAAGGCGTGCACCAGGGTGTGCAGGCGGTACCGCTCGCCGCGGACGTGCTCGATGAGGCCGGCCCGGGCCAGGGCCGTCAGCTGCCGTTCGGCCTCGGCGTTCGGCACGCCGAGCAGTGCCGCGGCGGCCGCCGCTCCCAGGCTGGCCCGGCCCACCAGCGCCAGCCGGCGCAGCAGCCGCCGGGCCGGCTCGGGGCGGTCGGCGTAGCCCAGCGCCAGCGCCCGCTCCACCGGCGGCGCCGGGGGGCCGGCCGCCAGGACGGTGGCCAGCTCGGCGGGGGTGCGCGAGCCGAGCGAGGAGCCCGCCACCCGCAGGGCCAGCGGCAGACCGCCGCACAGCCGGGAGATCCCATCGAGCGCCCGGGCGTCGTACGGCTCCGCCGGGGCGTTGGCCGGCCGGGCCCGGGAATCCGGCGCGCCCGCCGTCCCCTCGCCGGCCGCCGCGGCGGCGCGCAGCAGCTCCTCGGTGCCCGCGGCGTCCAGCGGCCCCACCGGGAGGTGGTGCACCCACGCCTCCAGGTCCTCGGGCAGCTTCAACGGCTCCCGGGACGTCACCAGCACCAGGCTGTCGGACCGCTCCGGCACCAGCGTGCGCACCTGCTCCGGGTCCGCGGCGTCGTCCAGCAGGACCGTCACCGGCAGGCCCGTCAGATGCTGGTGGTACAGCTCGGTGAGCCGCTTGACGTGCTGCTCCTGGGAGGGGCGCTCGCGGAACAGCAGCTGCTCGCGCGGCGCGCCGAGACGGTTGAGCAGATGCAGCAGCGCGTCCCGGGTCGGCAGCGGCACCTCGCCCGGGGTGTCGCCGCGCAGGTCCACCACACAGGCGCCGCGGAACTGGTCGCGCAGCTGATGGGTGGCCCGCACCGCCAGCGCCGTGCGCCCCGATCCCGGCTCGCCGTGCAGCACCACCACGGTCGGCCGGGTCTCCGTGGACGCGCGGGCCGCCTGCACCCACTGCGCGATCCGGGCCAGCTCGGCCCGCCGGCCGGCGAAGGGGCCGTCCGGCTGCGGCAGTTGGGAGAACGAGTGCTCCAGTACGGACCGCTGCCGGGCCGCCGCGCTCCGGTCGGCGCCGCGCAGCTGCGGCCCCCGGGTGGTCTTGGCGGCCGCAGCTTTGTCCTTCGAGCCGCCGTTCCGGGCCGCCGCCGTCAGCATCCGCTGCTGGTCCAGGAACGGCCGGATGCCCCGGACCTCCAGCGCCGTCAGCCACTGCAGCCGCAACTGCTCCGCACCGCCGGGCTGCCCCCGCCGCCCCGCCTCACGGTGCGCGGCCGGCCAGTGGCCCGCGGTCAGCTTCAGGACCGTCGCCGCCGCGCCCGCCACCAGCACCGCGGCCCCGACCCCCAGCGCCGCGCCCCCGCCCGTGCCGTACGCCAGGTCCGTGCCGAACGCCGCCACCGCCGCGACGGCCGTCGCTACCGCGGGCGTGCCCAGCTCCTTCGGCGCCAGCCGCCGCCCCAGCGACGGCCGGCCGGCGGCCGCCTCGTCCAGCGCCCGGACATAGGCGGTGTACTCCTCGGCGGCGCTGCCCGCCACACCGTCCAGCGCCGCCCGCGCTCTGCCGAGCAGCGCCGCCCCGTCCAGCCGCCCGTCCGAGCGGCGCACCTCCTCCTCGACGGCCCTGGTCAACAGGGCCTCCGCGTCCGCGCGATGGTCCTCGCGCAGCGCAGCCAGTGAGACCGGCATGACGTCCCCCTCCGCAGTTACCCGCGATCTCCGGCGGCGATCTTCGCCGTACGAACAGTGTTCCGCCTCCGCGCGGATTCCGGCAGGCTTGTGGATAACTCCCTCCGCTCCCGCCCCGGCGGGCCCCGGTGGGAGAGGATGGACTCATGCCGAACCGCCTGGCCCATGAGACTTCCCCGTATCTGCTCCAGCACGCAGACAACCCCGTCGACTGGTGGCCGTGGTCCGCCGAGGCGTTCGACGAGGCCCGCCGGCGCGGGGTGCCGGTGCTGCTCAGCGTCGGCTACAGCTCCTGCCACTGGTGCCACGTCATGGCCCACGAGAGCTTCGAGGACGCGGACACCGCCGCGCTGCTCAACGAGCACTTCGTCGCGGTCAAGGTCGACCGCGAGGAGCGGCCGGACGTGGACGCGGTGTACATGGAGGCCGTGCAGGCCGCCACCGGCCAGGGCGGCTGGCCGATGACCGTGTTCCTGACCCCCGACGCCGAGCCGTTCTACTTCGGTACGTACTTCCCGCCCGAGCCGCGACACGGCATGCCGTCGTTCGGTCAGATCCTCGAAGGGGTACGCGCCGCCTGGGCCGACCGCCGGGACGAGGTCGGCGAGGTCGCCGGGCGGATCGTGGCCGACCTGGCCGGCCGTTCGCTGACCGAGTCGCTGCCCGCCGACCGGCGCCCGCCCCGGCCCGAGGAGCTGCACGCCGCCCTGATGGGGCTGACCCGGGACTTCGACGCGGTGCACGGCGGATTCGGCGGAGCGCCCAAGTTCCCGGCGTCCATGGTGCTGGAGTTCCTGCTCCGCCACCACGCCCGCACCGGTTCGGCGGGGGCCCTGGAGATGGTGCAGGCGACCTGCGCGGCGATGGCCCGCGGCGGCATCTACGACCAGCTCGGCGGCGGTTTCGCGCGCTACGCGGTGGACGCCACCTGGACCGTGCCGCACTTCGAGAAGATGCTCTACGACAACGCCCTGCTGTGCCGGACCTACGCGCACCTGTGGCGGACCACCGGCTCGGACCTGGCCCGCCGGATCGCCGTGGAGACCGCCGACTTCATGGTCCGCGAACTCCGCACCGAGCAGGGCGGCTTCGCCTCGGCCCTGGACGCCGACAGCGACGACGGCACCGGCCGGCATGTCGAGGGCGCCTACTACGTATGGACGCCGGAGCAGCTGCGCGCCGTACTGGGGGAGAAGGACGCGGAGTTCGCCGCCACGTACTTCGGCGTCACCGAGGAGGGCACCTTCGAGGAGGGCGCCTCGGTGCTCCAACTCCCCGACGCGGACGGGCCGGTCGATGCCGAGCGGGTGGTGTCCGTCAAGCAGCGGCTGCTGGCGGCGCGTGACCAGCGGCCGCGCCCCGGCCGGGACGACAAGGTCGTCGCCGCCTGGAACGGCCTGGCCATCGCCGCACTCGCCGAGACCGGCGCCTACTTCGACCGCCCCGATCTCGTCCAGGCCGCCACGGACGCCGCCGACCTGCTGGTCCGCGTCCACATGGACTGGCACGCCCGGCTGCACCGCACCTCCCGCGACGGGGTGCCCGGAGCCAACTCCGGCGTCCTGGAGGACTACGCCGACGTCGCCGAGGGCTTCCTCGCCCTCTCCTCGGTCACCGGCGAAGGCGTCTGGGTGGACTTCGCGGGGCTCCTGCTGGACACCGTGCTGCTCCAGTTCACCACCGAGGACGGCGCGCTCTACGACACCGCCGCCGACGCCGAGTCGCTGATCCGCCGCCCCCAGGACCCCACCGACAACGCGTCGCCCTCCGGGTGGACCGCGGCGGCCGGTGCGCTCCTCTCCTACGGGGCGCTGACCGGCAGCGGCCTCCACCGGAGCGCGGCGGAACGCGCCCTGGGCATCGTCACCGCGCTCGGCGGCCGGGCCCCGCGCTTCATCGGCTGGGGGCTCGCGGTCGCCGAGGCGGCGCTGGACGGGCCGCGGGAGATCGCGGTCGTCGGCCCGCAGGGGGACCCGGCCACCGCCGCCCTGCACCGCGCCGCGCTGCTCGGCCCGGCACCGGGCGCGGTCCTCGCGCTGGGCACACCCGGGACCGAGGAGGCCGACGCGGTGCCGCTCCTCAAGGACCGCCCACTGGTCGACGGCCGACCCGCCGCCTATGTGTGCCGTCACTTCACCTGTGAGCGGCCCACCACGGACCCGGAGGAGCTGGCGGAGCGCCTCCGGGGGTGACGCCATGAGCCGGGGCCGCCCAGGGGCGGCCCCGGTCCCCGGTCGTTCGGCCGGCGCGCCGGGACCACCGCCCCAAGTCCTAGGACCAATGACCGGTTTGACCTTGACGTGCGCGTCAAGTTTTAGCCTCGGGTCATGACGAACCGCACATACCGTGAAGTCCGCCTGGCCGCCCGCCCCACGGGGCCGGTCACCGACGACCTCTTCGAGATCGTGGAGGTGCCGGTCCCCGAACCCGGGCCCGGCCAGGTGCTGGTCCGCAACACCCATATGGGCCTCGGCGCCGTGATGCGCAGCCTGATGGACGAGCACAACGACGTGCCCATCCCCTCCTACGAGGTCGGGGCACCGCTGCACGGCCACGCGATCGGCGAGGTCGTGGCCGCCCCCGGTACCGACCTCAACCCCGGTGACTTGGTGGAACACCAACTCGGCTGGCGTGAGTACGCGCTGCTCGACGCGGCCGCGGCGACCCGCCTCGACCCGGATCTGATGCCGGACCCCGCCGCGTACCTCTCCCAGGGCTCCACCGCCCTGATGGGCATCGAGCGCGGCGCCGAAGTGCGCCCCGGCGACACCGTGTTCGTCACCGGCGCGGCCGGCGGCGTGGGCACCCTGGCCGGCCAGGTCGCCCGTCAGTTCGGCGCGACCCGGGTCATCGGCAGCACCGGGTCACAGCAGAAGGCCGACCGCCTGATCAAGGAACTGGGCTACGACGCGGTGGTCGTCCGCGGCGCGGGCCCCATCGAGGAGCAGCTGCGCGAGGCGGCCCCGGACGGCATCGACGCGGTCTTCGACAACGTCGGCGGCGAGCAGCTGGAGGCCGCCCTCGCCCTCGCCAACCGCAACGCCCGGGTCGCCATCGTGGGCGCGCTGGCCAGCCAGCTCTCCCAGGACGGCACGACCGTCAAGGTGGAGGTCGACAGCCTCTCGCTGCTCGTCCGGAGCATCACCCTGCGCGGTATCGCCCTCTACAACCACCTGGATCTGATCCCCCAGTGGAACCGGCGGTTCGCCGCGGGCCTCAGGGACGGCACCCTCACCTTCCCGCACGCCCGGCTGCAGGGCATCGAACAGGCGCCGCGGGCGCTGCGCGAGCTCACGGAGGGGCGCCATCTTGGCGCGGTCGTCGTGGAGTTGTGAGGCCGGGCAGCCGTCCGGGCGTGGGCCGTCGCCGCGGTCGTCACCCAACCGGCCGTTGTCAGCGGCCGGTTGTAGCCTGCAGGCGTGACGACCTTGCTGGGGCACCGGCCCCTTGCCCAGGAGGCCGCGGCGCTGCGGTCCGGCGCGGACGACCCCGTCGACGCGGTGCGGCGCACCTGCGACCGCATCGACGCCGTCGATCCGCAGGTGCGGGCCTTCGTGCCCGAGGACGGCCGGCGTACGCGGCTCCTGGAGGCGGCGCGGGAGCTGGCGGCGGCCGGTCCGCCGGACCCCGCCGGGCGGCCCGCGCTCTACGGCGTACCGGTCGGCATCAAGGACATCGTGCGGGTGGACGGCCTGCCCACCCGCGCCGGATCGGCCCTGCCGCCCGAGGTGCTGGCCGGTGCACAGGCCGTCGTGGTGGACCGGCTGCGCGCGGCCGGTGCCCTGGTGGCGGGCAAGACCGTGACCGCGGAGTTCGCCGTCACGGCGCCCGGCCCGACGCGTAACCCGCACAACCCCGCCCATACGCCCGGGGGTTCCAGCAGCGGTTCGGCGGCCGCGGTCGCGGCCGGCATGGTGCCGCTGGCCATCGGGACGCAGACCGTCGGCTCGATGATCCGGCCCGCCGCCTTCTGCGGCGTGGTCGGCTTCAAGCCCACCTACGGGCGGATACCGCTCGACGGCGTGATCCCCAACGCCCTCAGCTTCGACACCCTGGGGTGGTACGCCACGGACGTGGCAGGCGTCGCCCTCGCCGCCTCGGTGCTGCTCGACGGCTGGCGCCGCGGGGGCGGCGGCCCGGGACGTCCGGAGCCGGAGCCGGACCCGCGACCGGGCCGGGCCTCGCGCCCGGTGCTGGGCGTACCGGTGGGCCCCTATCTGGAGCGGGCCGGCGAGGAGGCGCTGCGCGCCTTCAAGGAGCAGCGCGGGCTGCTCGGCGCCGCCGGGTACGAGGTTCGTGAAGTCCCGGTGATGGACGATTTCGACGCGGTCGTGGAGCAGTTGTTCACGATGAACCGCTACGAGGTCGCCCGGGCCCACGCCGACTGGTTCGCGCGCTTCGGCGACCGCTACCGCGAGCAGACCACGGCGGCCATCCGGCAGGGCCAGGCGATCGGGGACGCCGCCTACGAAGCGGCCAGGACGCGGCGGGCCGCGTTCCGCGCGGAGCTCGCCGCGGTGTCGGCCGGCGCCGGCATCGACCTGTGGCTCGCCCCGGCGGCCACCGGCCCGGCCCCCGCCGACCTCACCACCACCGGCACGTCGATCATGTGCCTGCCCTGGAGCAACGCCGGTCTGCCGTCCCTCAGCCTGCCCGCCGGACGGGCCGCCGACGGGCTGCCGCTGGGGCTCCAACTCATCGCCGCCGAAGGCGCGGACGAGGCCCTGCTGGACGCGGCCACCGGCATCGAACGCGTACTGAACGGGGCGGATGGCGAGGAGGCGAGCCGGCGCTGAACGGCGGGACGGGGGACCACGAGGGAGCGGAGGGCCGGGGGAGCCCGCGGGACGAGAGGCAGCCGGCCGTCCCGCCACGGGAGACGCCGATGCGGATCGGGGACGCCGCGGCGGCCGCCGGGATGACACCGCGGGCGCTGCGCTACTACGAGCAGCAGGGCCTGGTGACGGCCCGGCGGACCCCCGCCGGGCACCGGGTCTACGACGCCGACGACATCCGCCGGCTCCGGGCGGTCCGCGAACTGCGGGAAGCCGGGCTGACGGTGGGCGACGTACGGGCCTTCGCGCATCTGCTGCGCACCATGCCGCCCGAGGGCGTGCCCGCACTGATTCCCAAGGATCCGGGCGCGGAGCGGTGTGCGACGGCCGAAGCGGTGGCCCGGCGCCGGCTCGCCGACCTGGACGACCGCATCGAGCGGCTCTCCCAACTACGGGCACGGCTCGCGGCACGCCTGGGCGAGCCGGTGGACGGTCCAGGTGCCGCGCCGCCGCCTGAGGCCCCCGCCGCTACGGCGTGAGCCCGCGCGCCAGCACATCCATCGTCTGGTGGGTCAGCCGCACCAGCTCCTCCAGACCGGGCGCCCGGTCCTCCCCGGGTGTTCGGCCTTCCCCAAGTGCCCCGCTCCCCGCCACCCAGGCCAGCATCGCCTCCTGCAGGGCGGCCAGGACCGCCGCGCTGATGACCCGTAGTTCGAGGTCGTCGGCCGGGCGGCCGGTGCGCTCGGCCAGGACGGCGCTGATCGTGGCGGTGTTCCGGGCGGTGTTCTCCGCGGTACGGCCGCGGATGGCGGGCACTTCGCGGACCAGCCGGATGCGCTGGACGAGGTCGGTGCGGTCCTCCGGGGACAGGCTGTGCAGCGCCTCGATGGTGACCTGGCGGACCGACTCGACGATCGGCTCGTCCGCCGGCCGGGACCGCAGCCCGGTGGCCAGCACGCTGTCGTACTCGTCGGTGAGCACGAGGTCTTCCTTGGTGGGGAAGTAGCGGAAGACCGTGCTCGGCGAGACGTCGGCGGCCTCGGCGATCCGGTCGACGGGGGTCGCGTCGTAGCCCTGCTCCGCGAAGAGCCGGTACGCGGCCCGCCGGATCGCCTGCCGGGTCTTGATCTTCTTCCGTTCCCGCAGCCCGGGCTTCGGCGTTCCGGTTCGGGTGGCGGCGGTGCGTGCGGAGACCATGCACAGCATTCTCGGGTACCGGTCGTCCGCCGGGCCACGGTCGGGACCGGGCCCGCGCAGCGGCCGGGCCACCGCCGTTGTCAGTGGCGCGTGTCACGCTGTGAAGCGAGGTGGTCCACGGAGCGTGAGCCGCGAGCCGGCTGAGCTCCGTGAACTGCGGGTGTGGCGTGGGGTGCCGGTGCCTCAGGTGTGCATCTCGGGCGTGAGCCTCGGACATGCGTCTCGGGCGTGCCTGTCAGGCGTGTGTGTACGCGACCAGCGAGATGCCGACGTAGTGGACGACGAAGGCGGCGAGCGTGAAGGAGTGGAAGACCTCGTGGAAGCCGAACCAACGGGGGGAGGGGTTGGGGCGCTTGATGCCGTAGATGACGCCGCCGGCGCTGTAGAGCAGACCGCCGACGACGACCAGCACGAGGACGGCGATCCCGCCGGTGCGCAGGAAATCGGGGAGGAAGAAGACGGCGGCCCAGCCCATGGCGATGTAGCAGGGGGTGTACAGCCAGCGGGGCGCGCCGACCCAGAAGACGCGGAAGATGATGCCGGCGAGCGCGGCCGCCCAGATCGCCCAGAGGAGCAGCTGCCCGCGTGATCCGGGCACGAGCAGCATGGTGAAGGGGGTGTAGGTGCCGGCGATGATCAGGAAGATGTTGGCGTGATCGAGGCGGCGCAGGACGCGGTCCGCGCGCGGGCCCCAATTGCCGCGGTGGTAAAGGGCGCTGACGCCGAACAGCAGGCAGGCGGTCAGGGTGTAGATGGCGCAGGCCAGGCGGCCGCGGGGGCTGTCGGCGAGTGCGGTGAGGAACACGCCGGAGAGCAGGACGGCGGGGAACATCCCGGCATGCAGCCAGCCACGGAGTTTGGGCTTGAGCGGTTCGGCCGCGGCGGCGACCGCCGCGATCGCGGGGGACGCGGTGGCGGGCCGGTTCTCGGCGGCGTCGGGCGCGGAAGTCATGGCGCAATGCTAGCTACGCGACCGTAGGTTATCGGTTCGTCCACGAGTGGTGACGGTCACGAAGGCGCCCTCTGGACAGATCGGTATTCGGGTCGGATGATCAAATGAGTGCGGACGGCACCGGATGAGCGGTCACGAAGCATCCGGGTCGCGGCCCCCAAGGGGCAACAACCAAAAGAAGCGGATTTTCCCGGCACACCGGGCATATATCCGTCCACACCCTCATCTAGGAGCGATCGTGGCGCGCGACAACGCGGCTCCCACCGTCCCGACCCGTCACCAGGGCCTCATCGCCTGGGTCGACGAAATTGCAGCGATCACCCAGCCCGACCGGGTCGTCTGGTGTGACGGCTCGGAGGCGGAGTACGAGCGCCTGTGTGAGGAGCTCGTCGACAAGGGCACGTTCAAGAAGCTCGACCCGATCAAGCGCCCCAACTCGTACTACGCCGCGTCCGACCCCTCGGACGTGGCCCGCGTCGAGGACCGCACCTTCATCTGCTCCGAGAAGGAGGCGGACGCCGGCCCGACCAACCACTGGAAGGCCCCCGCCGAGATGCGGGAGATCTTCACCGGCGCGGGCGGGGAGGGCGGCATCTTCCGCGGCGCGATGAAGGGGCGGACGATGTACGTCGTTCCGTTCTGCATGGGCCCGCTGGGCTCGCCGCTGTCCGCCCTCGGCGTGGAGATCACCGACTCCGCGTACGTCGCGGTCTCCATGCGCACCATGACGCGCATGGGACAGCCGGTGCTCGACGAGCTCGGCGAGGACGGCTTCTTCGTCAAGGCGGTGCACACCCTCGGCGCCCCGCTGGCGGAGGGCGAGGCCGACGTTCCGTGGCCGTGCAACTCCACCAAGTACATCTCGCACTTCCCCGAGGACCGCGAGATCTGGTCCTACGGTTCCGGCTACGGCGGCAACGCCCTGCTCGGCAAGAAGTGCTACGCGCTGCGCATCGCGTCGGTGATGGCCCGCGACGAGGGCTGGCTGGCCGAGCACATGCTGATCCTCAAGCTGACCCCGCCGCAGGGTGAGCCGAAGTACGTGGCCGCCGCCTTCCCGTCCGCCTGCGGCAAGACCAATCTCGCCATGCTGGAGCCCACGATCTCCGGCTGGACGGTCGAGACCATCGGCGACGACATCGCCTGGATGCGCTTCGGCGAGGACGGCCGCCTCTACGCGATCAACCCCGAGGCCGGCTTCTTCGGCGTCGCGCCCGGCACCGGCGAGCACACCAACGCCAACGCCATGAAGACCCTGTGGGGCAACTCCGTCTTCACCAACGTCGCGCTCACCGACGACAACGACGTGTGGTGGGAGGGCATGACGGAGGAGACCCCGGCCCACCTGACGGACTGGAAGGGCCGCGACTGGACCCCGGACTCCGCCGAGCCGGCCGCGCACCCCAACGCCCGCTTCACCACCCCCGCCTCGCAGTGCCCGATCATCGCGCCGGAGTGGGAGGACCCCAAGGGCGTGCCGATCTCGGCGATCCTCTTCGGCGGCCGGCGGGCCAGCGCGGTGCCGCTCGTCACCGAGTCGTTCGACTGGAACCACGGCGTCTTCCTCGGTGCCAACGTGGCCTCCGAGAAGACCGCCGCCGCCGAGGGCAAGGTCGGTGAGCTGCGCCGCGACCCGTTCGCGATGCTGCCGTTCTGCGGCTACAACATGGGCGACTACATGGGCCACTGGGTCGACGTCGCCAAGGACAAGGACCAGTCCAAGCTGCCGAAGATCTACTACGTCAACTGGTTCCGCAAGAACGACGAGGGCAAGTTCGTCTGGCCGGGCTTCGGCGAGAACGCCCGCGTCCTGAAGTGGATCGTGGAGCGGCTGGACGGCAAGGCCGAGGGCGTCGAGACCCCGATCGGCGTGCTGCCGGCCAAGGGCTCGCTGGACACGAACGGCCTGGACCTGTCCGAGTCCGACCTCGACTTCCTGCTCACCGTCGACAAGGACGTGTGGCGCGAGGAGGCGGCGCTGGTCCCCGAGCACCTCAACACCTTCGGTGACCACACGCCGAAGGAGCTGTGGGACGAATACCGCGCGCTGGTGAAGCGGCTCGGCTGACCGTCGCCGCCGCCCGCCGCTGCCGCCGGGCAGCCGGCCGGGGCCCCGCACCGATGGTGCGGGGCCCCGGCTTGTTCGGCCAGGCCGGGCGGAGGCCGGTACGCGGGGTGGTCGTGAAGCGGGGCGGGGCCGATGGGCCGGGGGAGTGAACCGGTCGTGCCGGCCGGGCCGGGGCGGTGGCGATCACGGGCCCGTCCCAGGCCCGCCCCGCGGCACTCCGGCCGTCTCCAGTCGGCTCAGGTCCTGGCGAGGTCGCGCACCGGCTCCGCGTGGGCCTCCATGCGCTCGGCCGCCAGGGCGATCACCGCGGCGTCGCCCCGGGACGTGGCGACCGCCAGGGCGTTGCCGGCCAGGGTGCGGGCGCGCTGCTGGAGTGCCGCGGCGCGGGACGGGCTGCCGGCGTCGGAGGGTTCGGCGCGCAGCGGGTAGTGGCCGCCGCTCAGCCGCGCGACCTGCTCGGCGATGCGCTCGGCGGCGTCGGCCAGCGCGGCGGCGTCCAGGGCCGGCCCGGTGCCGGGGTCGCCGGCCGGGCGGGCGTCGGGGCGCCGCGCCAGGGCGTGCAGCTCGTCGGTGACGGTGAGCAGCGCGGTCAGTTGTCCGGCGAGCCGGATGTCCAGCTCCTCCTCGCGGGAGCGGTGCGGGAACTCCGGGGCGGCGGCCATGGTGTGGACCGACTTGGTGCGGATCGGTTCGTACATGGGACGGCCTCCTGAAAAAAGTCCAGGAAGCCATCCTAGCTTAGACGCTGTCTAAAGTTGTGGGCCGTATAGAAGTCGGTCCGGCTCAGTACTGTCCGTAACCGTCGAGGAAGGTGCCGATCCGGGTCACCGCGTCCGCCAGGTCGTCCTTGCTGGGCAGGGTGACCAGCCGGAAGTGGTCCGGCTCGGGCCAGTTGAAGCCGGTGCCGTGCACGATCATGATCTTCTCGGCGCGCAGCAGGTCCAGCACCATCTGCCGGTCGTTCTTGATCTTGTACACCTTGGGGTCCAGCCGCGGGAAGGCGTACAGCGCGCCCTTCGGCTTCACACAGCTGACCCCGGGGATCTGCGTCAGCAGCTCGTACGCGGTGTCGCGCTGCTCCAGCAGCCGGCCGCCGGGCAGCACCAGATCGTTGATCGACTGCCGGCCGCCGAGCGCCGTGGCGACCGCGTGCTGGGCCGGCATGTTGGCGCACAGCCGCATGTTGGCGAGGATCGTCAGGCCCTCGATGTACGAGGAGGCGTGCGCCTTCGGGCCGCAGACCGCCAGCCAGCCGCTGCGGTAGCCGGCGACCCGGTACGCCTTGGAGAGGCCGTTGAAGGTCAGGGTCAGCAGGTCCGGGGCGAGCGCGGCGAACGGGGTGTGGGTGACCCCGTCGAAGAGGATCTTGTCGTAGATCTCGTCGGCGCAGACGATCAGGTTGTGCCGCCGGGCGATCTCCGCGATGCCCTGGAGCAGCGCGTCGTCGTACACGGCGCCCGTGGGGTTGTTGGGGTTGATGACGACGATGGCCTTGGTGCGGTCGGTGACCTTCCGCTCGATGTCGGCCAGGTCCGGCATCCAGTCGGCCTGCTCGTCGCAGCGGTAGTGCACGGCCGTGCCGCCGGACAGCGAGACCGACGCGGTCCACAGCGGGTAGTCCGGGGCCGGCACCAGTACCTCGTCGCCGTCGTCCAGCAGTGCCTGCATCGACATCTGGATCAGCTCGGAGACGCCGTTGCCCAGGTAGATGTCGTCGACGGAGAGATCGATGCCCTTGGTCTGGTAGTGCTGCATGACCGCGCGGCGGGCGGACAGCAGGCCCTTCGCGTCGCCGTAGCCGTGCGCCGTCCCGACCGTGCGGAGGATGTCCTCCAGGATCTCGGGCGGGCACTCGAAGCCGAACGCCGCCGGGTTGCCGGTGTTCAGCTTGAGGATGCGGTGACCCGCCGCCTCCAGCCGCATGGCCTCCTCGAGCACCGGGCCACGGATTTCGTAGCAGACGTTGGCGAGCTTCGTTGACTGGATCACCTGCATGTCCGCCACCTTACGGGCGCGTTTCGCGGCCCGCCCGGTGTTTTTCCCCACGTTGATCAGCGCAGGGTGTGGAGTTCCTCACGCGTGGTGATGGCCGGAGGCGTGGACCTCGCGCTGACCTGGCCGGCCGGCACGGTCGGCCGGCGGGGTTGCTGCTGATTCCGCGGCGGGGTGCGCGGGCGTACGGCCGCCCCGGTACGCTCCGGGCGCATGCCCACCTCGGCTCCGTTACCTCCCGCCGCGCCCGTCCCCGCCGCGCCCGCGCCTGCCGTGCCCGCGCCGTTGCCGCACGGCCCGTTCGCCCTGCTCAACGACGAGCCGGTGGCCGAGTCCGCCGCGGATCTGCTCGGCGCCGGGCGCGCCGCCCGCCAGCTCGCCGGCCTGCTCGTCGCCTCCCGCGGGTCCACCCCGTTCACCCTCGCCGTCGACGCCGGCTGGGGCATGGGCAAGAGCAGCCTGATGCGGCTGGTCGACGCGGACCTGGCGCACGCCCCCGACGTCCACACGGTCTGGTACAACGCCTGGACCTCGACCGGTGCCGACGCGCTGGAAGGGCTGATCAAGTCCGTCCTGATGCGCTTCGACCGGCGGGTGCTGCGCCGTGGCCTGGCGCGGGTCAGCGAGCGGCGCGCCCTGCTGCGGGCGGCCCGGGCGCTGACCACGGTCGTCGCCGGGCCGCTCGGGGTGGCCGGTCTCGTCGACGAGCTGTGGAAGAGCCTCTCGGTCGACTCCCAGGCGCGCAACGAGATGCGCGGGGCGATCGGCGAGCTGGTGCGGGAGTGGTCGGAAAACACCGAGAACCGGCCGCGCCGGCTCCTGGTGGTCTTCATCGACGACCTCGACCGCTGCTCGGAGGAGACGGTGCTCGCGGTCTGCGAGGCGGTGAAGGTCTATCTGGACGTGCCCGGACTGGCGTTCATGATCGGCTGTGACCGGTCGGCGCTGGGGCCCAACGGGCTGCTGCGTGATCTGTCGCCGGCCGGCTCGGCGTTCATGGAGAAGATCTTCCAGACCAGTTACCGGATTCCGGCCCCCGACAACCACGGGGTCAAGGACTACATCCGGTGGTGCGCCCGGACCGCGGGCATCGAGCCGCTGCTCGACGACGCCCTGGTGGATCTGCTGGTCCAGCGCTCGGACCGCAACCCGCGCCGCATCAAACGCCTGGTCAACGGCTTCGTCCTGGAAGCGACCCTGAACCCGGTCTGGCGTGACTTCGGCCCCGACGCGGTGATCAGGACGCTGCTCCTGCAGTACTTCTATCCCGACTTCTACCGGATGATGACCGGCCCGTCGGGCACGGTGGACGGCGATGTGGTGGCCGAATTCCGTACCTACCGCGAGGTGCGGCGGACGCTGCTGGCCGCGGCCACGGCCCCGGTCCCGGACCGGGAACTCAGGACGGTGCGGAGCTTCCTGGCCTCGTACGACCTGCCGGCGCCGGACCCGATCGGCGGGTCGGGCGAGCCGGTGCTGGCCGCGCTGGAGCGCCAACTCCCCACGGAATTCCCGAACTTGGTGATGAACCCGGCGTTCACCTCGCTGGTCGACGAGCTGACCGCCCGCCCGGACGCGGACCGGCTGCTGCAACGGCTGCGCGAGGGCCCGCAGGGGACGGGCGGCGAGCCGACCCGGATGTCCCGGGAATGGGCGCCCATGTGGCAGAGCCTGCCGGACGTCCAGGTGGACGGCTACGCCACCGGGTTCGGCCCGCCGCTGGCCTGGCCGGGCGGGGAGCCGTATGTGGGGGTGGGCGGTTACGGGCAGCAGCAGCCGGCGTACGGGATGCCGCCGCAGCCGGCACCGGCGGTTCGGCAGCAGCCTCCGTCGCCGTACGGGCAGTCCGGGTACCCGGTGCCGGGGCCGCAGGACGGCTACCCGCCGCCGATGCAGGAGCCCGCGTATCCGCCGCAGATGCAGCAGGGCGGGTATCCGCAGCAGGGCCGTGGGTACCAGGCACCGCCGCTGGACGTCCTGTGGGTCGACGACCAGCCGGACCGCAAGGCCGTGGTGCGCTCGGTGCTGGAGACCCTCGGGGCGCAGGTGACGCATGTCGATAACAGCGCCGACGCCGTTCAGGCCCTGCGGACCCGCACCCCCGACCTGCTGATCTCCGACATCAGCCGGGGGCGGGCCCACACCGCGGGCTTCGTCATGGTGGAACGCCTCAAGGAGGACGAGAACTACAGCGGGCCGGTGGTCTTCTTCACCATCCGCCGGTCCCCGGAACGCGAGGAACGTGCCGCGGCTCTCGGTGCCTCGCTCACCAACAACGCGCAGGAGCTGACCGACCTCGTGCTGGCCGCTCTCCGGGAGCGGGGCGTGCCCGAGGCGCCCTAAGGGGTCCGTCGCACCGCCCGCCCCGCCAGGACGTCCGTCCGGCGGCCGTCCTCGATGACGAAGCGGCCGTCGATCAGGACGTGCGGGATGCCGACGGGTAGCGTGCGCGGGGCGTCGAACGTCGAGCCCGCCGCGACCGTGTCCGGGGCGAAGAGGACCAGGTCGGCGCGGTGGCCCTCGCGGACCAGCCCGCGGTCGGGCAGCCGCAGCCGGGCCGCCGGACGGCCCGTCAGATGGGCCACGCACTCCTCCAGGGACAGCACCCCCAGCTCGCGGGCGTAGTGGCCGAGGTAGTGCGGGAAGGTGCCGTACGCGCGCGGGTGCGGCTTGTCGCCCTGGAGGATGCCGTCGCTGCCGCCGGTGTGCACCGGGTGCTGCATGATCGCGCGGACGTTCTCCTCGTGGCCGACGTGCTGGAGGATCGTCGGGCCGAGACGGTCGTCGAGGAGGAGGCCGCGGGCCGTGGCCCAGGGGGTCTCACCGCGTGCGGCGGCGGCCTGCGCGAGCGTCTTGCCGACGCAGGGGGCGAGGGCGGGGTCGGCGACGCCGGAGATCTCGATGGTGTCCCAGTCGATCGGAACGCCGTGGCAGCCGTCGGAGCCGAGCTCCTCGATGTGGTGGCGGATGCGTTCGGCGGTCCCGTCGTCCCGCAGCCGGGCGAGGGTGGCCTCCGGGCCGCCCTCGTTGGCCCAACTGGGCAGCATCGCCACGAGAGTGGTGGCGCCGGGGGTGTACGGGTAGGTGTCGAGGCTGATGTCCGCGCCCGCGGTGATCGCGTCGTCGAGGAGGGCGAGGAGGTCGGTGGCTCGGCCTTTGTTCACCCCGAAGTTCATGGTGGCGTGGGCGAGGTGGAGGGCGCAGCCGGCGGTGCGCGTGAGGTCGACCATCTCCTGGTACGCGGCCAGGGCGCCGGCCCCGTAACTGCGGTGGTGGGGACAGTAGTAGCCGTCGTACGCGGCCACGACCCGGCACAGTTCGGTGAGTTCGGCGTCCTTGGCGTACATGCCGGGGGTGTAGGTGAGGCCGGACGACATGCCGACGGCGCCCTGTTCCAGGCCGGAAGCCACCAGGCGCTTCATGTGGTCGAGCTCGGCCGGGGTCGGGTCCCGGTCGTCCCAGCCGACCGCGTACATCCGGACCGTGCCCTGCGGGACGAGGTAGGCGGCGTTGACCGCGATGCCCTGTCCGTCGAAGCCGTGGTCCAGGCGGTCGAGGTACCCGCCGACGGTCCGCCAGTCGAAGTCGAGGGAGGTGTCCCCGGGGCCGCCGCCGTTCCAGCCGGTGATGGCCTGGCGGACCTGGGCGAGGGTGCGGTCGTCGACCGGCGCGTACGACAGGCCGTCCTGGCCGAGGACTTCGAGGGTGACGCCCTGGGCGGTCTTGGCCTCGTGCGCCGGGTCGCGCAGCAGCGCCAGGTCGCTGTGGGCGTGCATGTCGATGAAGCCGGGGGAGAGGGCGAGGCCGCCGGCGTCCAGGGTGCGGCGGGCGGTGGGGCGGCGGCCGGCGCCCTCGCGCACGACGGCGGCGATCCGGCCGCCGTCGAGCGCGACATCCGCCCGGTAGGAGGCGCCGCCGGTGCCGTCGAGGACGCGTACGTCGCGGATGACCAGGTCCATGGCGGGTCCTCTTGGGGCGGGCGGAAGGGGAAGAGCAGAGCTCCGGCGGGCGCGGGCGGTCAGAAGAAGGTGCGGACGAAGTCGACGACCGTGCCGTCCCGTTCGACGAGCGGGATCAGCTGCCACTTGTCGAACGACGTGCACGGGTGGGACAGCCCCAGCCCGACCCAGTCGCCGACCTCGACGTCGCCGGCGCGCTCGGTCGCCAGCCAGGCGTGCTGGTCGGACAGCCCGGTGACGGTGATCCCGGCCGCCGGCCGCTCGGTGCCGTCCCGGCCCGAGCGCACGACCTGGGCCCGCGGCAGGTCCAGGTCGTGGGCCGCATCGCGCTTGCCCGCGTTGAGGAACGCCTGGTCGGGCGTGGGGCGGGAGACGACCTGCGCCCACAGCCGGAAGGCGGGCTGCAGATCGCCCTCCTCCGGGACGCGGTTGAAGGGGGTCAGCCGGCGGTAGTGGCCGTCGTCGTGCGAGACGTACGCGCCCGAGCGCAGCAGCTTGAGGACCGGCGCCGACAGCGCGGGGATCTCCTCGAAGACCTCGGCGACCGCGTCGAACCAGGCGCTGCCGCCGGCGCTGACGATGATCCGGTCCAGGTCGGCGAACCGGCCGGCCTTGTCGAACTCCACGGCCAGGGCGACCAGTCGGCGCAGCCAGGCGCGCACCCGCTCGCCGTCGGCGTCCGGCACCTCGCCCTCGTACCCGGCGACGCCCACCAGCCGGAGGGTGTCCACGCCCGCGATGGCGTCGGCGAGTTCGAGGCACTCGGCCTCGGTGCGGACGCCGGTGCGCGCGCCCTCGCCCGCGCCCAGTTCGATGACCACGTCGACCGGGCGGGTGGCTCCGGCCTCCCGCAGCGCGGCGTCCATCAGCGCGATGCCGGGCAGCGAGTCGACGTAGCAGACGAAGCGGAAGTCGGGGTCGGCGGCCAGCTCACCGGCCAGCCAGCGCAGCGCGGCGGCGTCCACCAACTCGTTGGCCAGGAAGATCCGCTGGATGCCGTACGTGCGGTAGACCCGGGCCTGGTGCGGGACGGCCGCGGTGATGCCCCAGGCACCGTGCTCCAGTTGGCGGGCGAAGAGCTGGGGGGCCATACAGGTCTTGCCGTGCGGGGCGAAGGCCAGGCCGTGCCGGGTGGAATAGGTCTCCAGGGCGGCCAGGTTGTGCTCGACGGCCTCCGCGGAGAGGGCCAGGACGGGGGTGGTGAAACCGCCGTCGAAGAGGTTGCGGCGCTCGGCGGCCAGCTCGCCGACGGTCAGCCCCTCGGCGTCCGGGGGAAGCCCCTTGAAGCGGTGATCGACGCGTTCGTCGGCGAGTTCCGCAAGTCCCTGCGCGAGCCGATCCCCCGTCATGGGGCCTCCTCAAAGATCATGTTGCATGCTCTGCAACGACCATTGCGCATATCGCTGACAGCTGTCTAACATCCGGCCCATCGCCCGGTCAATGGTGGGAAACGCGGCGGGAAACCGCAGAAAACCGCAGGACATCGCCGACTCCGCCGGGAAGACCTCCGGGGCCGGCGGGCCGAGCACGGCCCGCCCGGACAAGCCCAGCGAAGGAGTGCACACGACCGTGACCACGACCCCGGACGGCAGCGGCACCCACGGCCCGGGCGGCACCCCCGCCCCGGCCGCCGATGTCGTCTGCCTCGGCGAGTCCATGGTCACCTTCCTGCCCGGCCGGCCCGGACGGCTCGCCGACGTCCCCTCCTTCGACCGCGCCATCGGCGGTGCGGAGTCCAACGTCGCCTGCATGCTCGCCGCCGCCGGCCACCGCACGAAGTGGATCAGCCGGGTCGGCGCCGACGGCTTCGGCGACCACCTCGTGGCGACCATCGCCGGCTACGGCGTCGACACCTCCGCGGTGCGCCGCGACCGCGACCGCCCCACCGGCATCTACTTCCGCACCGCCGGCGACCGCGCCACCGACGCCCACGAGGTCGCCTACTACCGCGCCGGTTCCGCGGCCTCCGCCATGTCCGTGACCACCCTGGACACCGGCGCCCTCCAGGAGGGCCGCATCCTGCACCTCTCCGGCATCACCGCGGCCCTGTCCACCGACTGCCTCGACCTGCTGCGCGCCCTGACCGCGCGCCGCCCCGGCCGCCGCCCCCTCGTCTCGTTCGACGTCAACCACCGGCCCGGCCTGTGGCGCGGCTCCCCCAAGCTCTCGGCTCCTCCCCCATCCTTTCCACCCTCGACTTCGTTCGAGCGGGGGCGCCCCCCTGAGCCGGGAGGTACCCCCATCGGTCCGGGGGTCCTGCTCGACCTCGCGCGCGGCGCCGACCTGGTGTTCGTCGGTGAGGACGAGGCCCGGGACGCCTGGGGCCTCAACGGCAGCCGGGCGATCCGCGCGGCCCTGCCCGAGCCGGAGGTCCTGGTGGTCAAGCGGGGCGCGGGAGGAGCCGTCGTCTTCCACGACGGGGGCCCGGGCGGTGCCACCGCCACCACGGTCCGCTCGCTCGACGTCGAGGTCGTGGCCGCCGTCGGCGCCGGTGACGCGTTCGCCGCCGGATTCCTCTCCGCCACCCTCCGCGGCCTGCCGCTGCGCGCCCGCGCCCGGTACGGCCACCTCTTCGCCGCCGCCGCCCTCACCGTCCCCGGCGACCTCGCGGCCCCGCCCGGCCGGGCCCTTGCCGACGGGCTGGCCGCGCTCGACGACGCCGCCTGGGGGAAACTGCACCTCGGCCCCGGCTGGACCGTCGCAGCCGACCGCAGGGCCGCCGAGGAGGTACCGAGCCCATGAGCCAGACCGTCGACCGCGCGCTCAGCATCCTGCCACTGCTCGCCGAAGGACCCGCCGACCTCGGCCAGGTCGCCGACCGGCTCGGCGTGCACAAGTCGACCGCCCTCCGGCTGCTGCGCACCCTCCACGAACACGGCCTGGTCCACCGGCAGGCCGACCAGCGCTACCGCCTCGGTGCCCGCCTCTTCGCGCTCGCCCAGGAGGCCGCCGAGAACCTCGACGTACGCGAGATCGCCCACCCGCACCTCGTCGAACTCAACGAGAAGTGCGGCCACACGGTCCACCTCGCCGTCCACGAGGAGAACGAGGTCCTCTACATCGACAAGGTCGAGAGCCGCTACCCGGTCCGGATGTACTCCCGGATCGGCAAGCCCGTCGCGATCACCGTCGCCGCGGTCGCCAAGCTGCTCCTCGCCGACCTTCCGGAAGCCGAGCGCCGCACCCTCGCCGCGACGCTCGACTACCCCCGCTACACGGCCCGTTCGACCCCCGACGCCACGGCCTTCCTCGCCGAACTGGCCAAGGTCCGCGAACAGGGCTGGGCCACCGACCTCGGTGGCCACGAGGAGTCCATCAACTGCGTGGCGGCTCCGGTCCGCGGCGCGGATGGACGCGCCGTCGCCGCCATGTCGGTCTCCGCACCGAACGTCGTCGTCTCCGCCGAGGAACTCCTCACCCTGCTCCCCCTGGTGCGCCGCACCGCCGACGCCATCAGCCGGGAGTACTCCGGCAGTCCACCGACCAAGGAAGCATGAGCATGAGCGAGAAGACCGCCCTCACCCCGGCCACCCACACCACCCCGCCCGCGAAGTTGTCCCACGGCGTGAAGAAGGGCAACATCCTCCAGGTCGCGGGCCAGGTCGGCTTCCTCCCCGCGGTCGCGGGCCAGGCCCCCACCCCGGCCGGCCCGACCCTGCGCGAGCAGACCCTGCAGACCTTCGCGAACGTCAAGGCGATCCTCGAAGAGGGCGGCGCCACCTGGGACGACGTGATGATGATGCGCGTCTACCTCACGGACACCGGCCACTTCGCCGAGATGAACGAGATCTACAACCAGTACTTCGAGGAGCAGGGCCTGACCCAGGCCCCGGCCGCCCGCACGACCGTCTACGTCGGTCTGCCCAAGGGCCTGCTCATCGAGATCGACGCCCTCGCCGTCCTGGGCTGAGCCGACCCGCTCAACTCCGTTTGTCCGTCCCGCCGTTCATAGGTCGCCACGGCACGGCGCCCCACCCGGGTACGCCGTGCCGCGATCCCCCCTGCCTCCCGAAAGACTCATGGAATTACGAGGTCCCCCCTCATGCCCCTGTCGCTCCTCGCCGCGGCCGCCCCCGCGCCGCCCCCCGCCCCACCCCACACCGGCGGCATCCTCCCGCTCCTCGGCGGCACCGCCGGACTGCTGACCGTCGCCGCGCTCGGCATCGTGCTGCTGCTCTTCCTGATCATCAAGGTCCGGCTCCAGCCGTTCGTGGCCCTCCTGGCGGTCTCGATAGCCGTCGGCCTCGGCGCCGGCCTCTCCGTCACCGAACTCTTCGGCACCGTCCAGAAGTCCGACGCCGTCTCGCTCATCGAGTCCGGCATGGGCGGCACCCTCGGCCACGTCGCGATCATCATCGGCCTCGGCACCATGCTCGGGGCGGTGCTCGAAGTCTCCGGCGGCGCCGAGGTGCTGGCCACCCGTCTGCTCCACCTCTTCGGCGAACGGCGGGCGCCGCTCGCCATGGGCCTGACCGGCCTGATCTTCGGCATCCCGGTCTTCTTCGACGTCGGCATCTTCGTCCTCGCACCGATCGTCTACGCGGCCGCCAAGCGCGGTGGCAGGTCGATCGTCCTCTACTGCATGCCGCTGCTCGCCGGCCTGTCCATGACGCACGCCTTCCTGCCCCCGCACCCGGGACCGGTGGCGGCGGCGGGCCTGCTCCACGTCGACCTCGGCTGGGTCATCCTCATGGGCATCGTCTGCGGCATCCCCGCCGTGCTCGCCGCCTGGGGCTGGGCCGCCTGGATCGGCCGGCGGATCTTCGTGCCCGTACCGCAGGACATGGTCGAGGCCGCACGGGAGGCGAAGGCCGCACTCACCGAGGAACAGCGGAAGGCCGGCGTCACGCCGACGGAGAAGCCGGTCCCGCTCGGCACCGTCTTCGCCATCATCGGCACCCCGCTGGTCCTGATCCTGCTCGCCACCTTCTCCTCGATCGCCCTCGGGCCCTCCACCGCCCGCTCGGTCATCGAGTTCGTCGGCCACCCCTTCGTCGCCCTGACCCTCGCGCTGCTGCTCGCGTACTACCTGCTCGGCGTCCGCCGCGGCTGGTCCCGCAAGTCCCTGGAGACGGTGTCCACCGCATCCCTGAAGCCGGTCGGCAACATCCTGCTGGTCGTCGGCGCGGGCGGGATCTTCGGCGCGGTCCTCAAGGGCAGCGGCATCGCCCAGGCCCTCTCCGACACCTTCAAGGGCATCGGCCTGCCGGTGATCGTCCTGGCGTACCTGATCTCCCTCGTCCTGCGCGTGGCCCAGGGCTCGGCGACCGTCGCCATCGTCACCACGGCCGGCATCGTCCGGCCGCTGATCGAGGCGGGCCACCACTCGCAGCCCTTCGCCGCACTCGTCATCATGGCGATCTCGGCGGGCTCGATCTTCGCCTCGCATGTGAACGACGGCGGTTTCTGGATGGTCAGCAAGTACTTCGGCATCACCGAACGCGACACGCTGAAGACCTGGACGGTGCTGGAATCCGTCCTGTCGGTCGCGGGGTTCGCGGTGGCGGCGCTGGTGAGCCTGCTGGTGTGAAGGGCACGGGCCGCCGCCTCCCGGCATCCCCGCAGCGCCGCGGCGGCCCGTGCCTTCCTCGTGTGTTCCGGCTCACCTGCCCTTGCAGTACTGCCCTTCCTTGCCGATCACGCGGTACACGCAGTCCGCGGTCTCCAGGAACTGGAGCACCGCCTCACGATTGCGTGCGGTCTCCTTCGCGATCACCGAGTCCTTCGGATAGAAACCGCCGTGGCCCGAGGACGGGTACATCTCGAAGGTGTACGCGAAGACCTTCTGGTCCCCCCACAGCCAGTCGTCGATGGCGCCGTCGGTGATGTAGAGCTCGCTGGACTGCTCCGGGGTGTAGCCGTTGGTGGCGGCCATCTTCTTGCCGAGCGTGGCGAAGGTGTCGTGCTCGTCCTGGGTCATGCCGGGGCCGGTGGGGTCGTTGGTGAACCCGAAGGGCCACAGGACGAGTTCGCTGTACGTGTGGAAGTCGATGGCGGCCTTGATCTGCTGCGTACCGCCGACGATGCGGCTGCGCACGAACTTCGAGACGACCTGCACCTCGGGGGCGGAGGCGGGGGAGGCCCCGCGGTAGGTCTCGTCGCCCGGGTCGTCCGAGGAGCCGTTGCAGCAGCCCCATTTGAAGTCCCAGTTGCGGTTGAGGTCGGTGCCGACCTCGCTGCTCCCGGCGTTGGGCTGCCGGTTCTTCCGCCAGCTGCGGAACGACCCGGAAGCGATGTCGTACTCGCCCCCGTCAGGGTTCAGGTCCGGCACGATCCAGATCTCACGGGAATCCAGGATCTTGGTGACCCGCGGATCCGAACCGTACTTCGAGGTCAGCTCGTTCAGCAGATAGAGGGCCATCTCCACGGTGAGGTGTCCCGGGCGTGCTGGTGGGCCGTGAAGAGGACCTCGGGTTCGTTCTCGTCCTTGGTGACGTTCTTGCTGAGCTTGAGGGCGAGGATGTCGCGGCCCTCGTGGGACTTGCCGATGACCTGCTTGGACAGGATCGCCGGGTACTTGGCGACGAGCGTGTCGATCTCCTTCGTGGCCTCGGCGTAGGTGTGGTAGCCGGTGTAGCCGGGCGGGAAATCCTTGACGCGGGCCCCCGGAGCAGCCGGCGTGGCCGGGTTGGCCGCCGGTAGGTCGGGCAACTGCCGCACCCGATAACCGAGTTGTCGAAGAGTGCCGGCCTGGGTCCGGTCGGCGGTGATGACGACGGACCGGGCGTGCACCTCGTCGATGCTGACACCGGTCGCCGCGAGCGCGGTACGGGCCGCCGGCGTGGCCGGCCCGGTCACCTCGTACTGATGGGGCTGCCGTTCGGGGTTCGTCCGGTCCGCGCCACCCGTCGCCGTGGCACCGGCGGCGGCCCCGGCCGGAGAGTCCAGGGCCTGTGCGGCGGTGATCGGGGCGGCGAGCGCGAGGGAGAGCAGCGCGGCGAGGACGGTCGACCGTCCGCCGCGTATCCGTGGTCGCATGCGGTCTCCTGTGGGGTGTGAGTCGAAGCGACGCCGCCAGTGTTTTGGGGTTGGCATGGGCGGGTCAAGGCGGGGGACGGCCAGATGTGGCGGGGGTGGAAGAGGTCGGGGCGGCTGCGGCGTCCGTCAACTTCCCATCGATTCCGGTGGATTGGTTGCCCCGGTGGGGCGTGGCACTGACAATGCGCACGACAAAACCGAGGGTTCGTGCGGGCTCTCGGTGACAGAGCTGAGAGGACCCCCACATGAACAGACCTCTCGTCGGCACCCTGGCCACGGCCGTGCTGGGAGCCGCAGCCCTGGTGGGCACCGTCCCGACGGCGCAGGCCGCGCCCGAGCGGGCGGCGTCGCACCACGGGCAGTACCGGACCAAGGCGGTCAACTTCGCCGGCACCGTGGCGCTGAGCAACTGCTCCGGCTCGGTGGTGCGGATGCCCACCTCGCAGGCGAACGACCCGGCCCTGGTGATGTCCAACGGCCACTGTCTGGAAAGCGGCATGCCCGGCGCGGGCGAGGTGATCGTCGACCAGCGGTCCAGCCGCAGCTTCACCCTGCTCGACAGGTCGGCGCGCGGCGTGGGCACCATCAGGGCCACCAAGGTCGCCTACGCGACGATGACCGACACCGACGTCACGATCTACCAGACCGGCTCCACGTACGCCCAGATCGAGCAGAAGTACGGGATCAAGCCGCTGGAACTGGCCACCGAGCACCCGGCCAAGGGTGCCGGGATCAGTGTGGTCTCCGGCTACTGGAAGAAGATCTACACCTGCAGCATCGACGGGTTCGTGCCCACCCTCAAGGAGGGCGACTGGACCTGGAAGGACTCGGTCCGTTACACCCCCGAGTGCAAGACCATAGGTGGCACGTCCGGTTCGCCGGTGGTCGACACCACGACGGGCAAGGTCGCGGCGATCAACAACACGGGCAATGAGGACGGCGAGAAGTGCACCGTCAACAACCCGTGCGAGGTCGACGAGAACGGCAACGTCACGGTGCACCAGGGCACCAACTACGCCGAGGAGACCTACGGGATCCCGAAGTGCTTCGGCGCCGGGAACAAGCTGGACCTGAGCGCGGCGGGCTGTGCGCTGCCGAAGCCGGCGGGCGTGCGGAAGTGATCTGCCGCAGGCACTGACGGAACGGAGCCGGATAACGGAACGGAGCGGAGCCAGGTCCCGGGCACGGCGTGCGCGGGACCTGGCAGTTCTTGCCGGTGGTCCTCCCTACGGGAGGCCGTGGACGTGGGCGCCCACCTGGTGGGCGAACTCGTTGCCGTTGGCGGCGTCCCAGTTGGTGGACCAGGTCATCGCGCCGCGCAGCCCCGGGTACTGCTTGGACGGCTTGAACGAGCCGCAGCCGGTGCCCTTGGTCAGGCAGTCGAGTGCGTTGTTGACGACGGACGGGGCGACATGGCCGCTGCCCGCCGCGCGGTCGGACGCCGGGACGCCGATGCCGACCTGCGACGGGTCCAGGCCGTTCTCGAGCTGGATGCAGGCGAGCGAGGTCAGGAAGTCCACCGAGCCCTGGGCGTAGACCTTGCCGTCACAGCCGTTCATGGAGCCGCTGTTGTAGTACTGCATGTTCACGGCGGTCAGGAAGTCCTTGATGCCGAGCGCCGTCTTGAAGTACTCGTTCTGCGGTGACTGCATGTCGACGGTCTGCGGGAGCCATGGTCACCACGACGTCGCCGTGTGCGGCGTGCACCGCCTTCAGGGCCTGGGTCAGGTAGGTCGCGTTGAGGCCGTTCTCCAGGTCGATGTCGACGCCGTCGAAGCCGTACTCGTCCATGAGCGTGCCGACCGAGTCGGCGAAGTTCTTGGCGGAGGCGTCGTCGTTGACCGAGATCGCCCCCTTTTCGCCGCCGACCGAGATGATCACGGACTTGCCGGCCGCCTGCTTGGCCTTGATGTCCGCCTTGAAGTCGTCGACGGAGCCGTAGCCGACGGCCGGGTCGAGGTGGAAGGTGACGGCCCCGGGCCGGTCGGCGGCGTCGGCGAACGAGACCGCGATGACGTCGTAGGCGTCGTCGACGTCCTTGAGTTTCTGCACCGTGGCGCCGTTGTTGAAGTTCTGCCAGTAGCCGGTGAGGGCGTGGGCGGGGACGGCGGCGGGGTGCGCCGCGGAGCGGGCGGCCGGGGCGGCGGCCGGGTGCCCCTCCGTGGCCCGGGCGGTGCCGGCGGCCACGAGGCCGGCCGAGCTCAGTACCGCGGCGGCCAGCCCGGCGAGCAGCCTCCTTGTGACCTTGCGTCCGTCCGGAAGTGACCGAGCCCGAACCGCATCTGATGGTGCACGAACCACGGATGCCTCCATGGGGGGAGTGGGGGGAATGTGAGGGGCGGTGCTGGTGTGAGCGCAGGGGCCCCTGTGCGTGCCGTACAACGTGGTCCAGACCAATGCTCATGTCAATACCCGTGCGTCAAGCGGGAGTTCGGGCCCCGGCCATGAGGTCATCACGGTGGTCCTCCGGATGGTCATGACGAGTAGCCCAGAACGTGTTCTCCGGGACGTATCTCTGTGGATAAAGTGCTGAGCGTATGGCGCCGATGGCGCAGAGCTGTGCCGATCCGCGGTCCCGGGACCCCCGGCGGCCGGAGGGAGTGGGGGAGCGACGTGCCGACCGCGATTGCAGTCACCAGCCCTGACCTCACGCTGCCTTCCCCCGTCGACCGGCGGACACCCGCCGCCGTCGTCCTGCCCGCCCCGCACCTGACGCCCCTGGACGACGCGCTGACGGAGACCAGCGCGGTGCTGGAACACCACGGCCATCTGGTCGTGCTGTACTCCTCCGCCTGCCCGCCCGAGCACGTCCGGCGGCTGCACACCCTCCGCGCCGTCCTGGAGAGCGACCGGATCGCCATCGTTCCGGTGTCCCTGCCGCCGCTGGGCGTCGCCCTGCTGGCCCGTCAGCTGCGGCAGTTGTCCCTGTACGACTTCAGCCCCGGCGTACTGGCCAGCGCGGCCCGGCTGCTGAGCCATTACATCCATGCCGGTGCCCTGCTGGGCAGCGTCACCGGGCTGGACCACATCGAGGTCGATCTGCGGGCCCATGTGAAGTCCTGGTTGCCGGGTGCCCACTTCGCCGTCCTGGCCCACCCCGCACCGCAGTTGGTGCACCTGGACCGGCACGCCACCGAGGCCGGGCTGCGGCCGCCCGGATTCGCCACCGAACTCGCCGTCGCCCGCGGCCAGCTCACCGCGGACTGGGTCACCGGCGCCCTCGCCCCGGCCTGGCAGGTGCAGGGCGCGTACGAGGTGCGGCTGCCCGCCGAGTCCGCGCGCTGGTGGGGCACCCAGAAGCTGATCGAATTCGCCGCGGGCATCCCCGACCCGGCGGTCCTCCGCCAACTGGTCGCGTCGGTACGGCGCGAGGAGTGCGGCTGGTGCGGGCTGGAAGTGCTGGGCGACCGGTGCGCGTTCTGCACGGCACCGCTGGCCAGGGACCGTTCGGCGCGCGGCGGCGGCCCGGCCGGGCGCGGCCCCGCGGCCATAGCCGGGCCGGAGGCGGGGACCGGAGCGGAGACGGCCGCCGGGACGGCGAACGCCCCGCACCCGGCGGCGGACCGGCTCCCGGCCCAGGGCCCCGGCCCGCAGTCGCTCCCGGCCCCCGGTCCGGCCGGCGAGGCGCCCGCGGCCCCGGGACCCACGGCGGAGGCGCCCGCGCCGCCGGCCCCCGCCCCCGACCCTTCCTGGGCCCCGTCCGCCCCGCCATCCGCCTCGCCGTCCTCCGTCCCGGCACCGCAGCCCGGTCCGCCGCCGTCCGCGCCCTGGGGTGAGCGGGGGTTGGCACCGGTGGCGCCGTCGGGCGTGCCCGGCGGGCCGGAGGTGACGGACGGATACGGTGGTGCGCCCGCCGGCCGGCGCGTACCGGGGCAGGTGGACGTCCGCGGGCCGGAGCTCCCGAACGGCGTCCCCGGGGCGGGAGTTCCGGGGAACCCTTACGGGTCCGGCCGCCCCGTCCCGGGCAACCCGTACGCGACCGACGTCCCCCGCACCGCCCCCGGCCGCCGGTACCTCCCCGGCCACCCCGATTTCGCCGGTGAACCGGACGCGCCGAACGTTCCCGGAATCCCCGGTGCCCCACGGACGGTGGCCCGCGCCCGCTGACCCCGGCCGATCCGGCCCCCCGAACCGGCCCGCAGAGCCGACCGACCCACCGACCCACCGACCCACCGGTCCGCCCCCGCCGATCCGACCGTCCCCCGTCCCGTCCGCGTCCCGTTCCCGCCCCACCCCCGTCCCGATCGAGGTCCCTCCCCCATGAACTCACGCCAGCGCCGCGGAGTGATCCTGCTGCTCCTGTCGGTTCTCTGTGCGGTCGGCGCGTTCGTCGGCGTGCTGTCGGTGATCAGGAACGTCGAGTCCAAGGTCGGTCCGGAGAAGACCGCGTACCGGCTGAAGACGGACGTCGCGGCCTATAAAGCGCTGGATCCGGGGCAGTTCGAGAAGGTGAAGATGCCGCAGCGCTGGCTGCCGCCCACCGCCGTGACCGATCTGGACCAGGTCAGCGGCAAGATCGCGGTGACCCCGCTGAAGAAGGGGTCGCTGCTCCAGGACGACATGATCGTCGAGCGGCCGGCGCTGAAGGCCGGGCAGCAGGAGATCGCCATCATGATCGACGCCGCGACCGGTGTGGCCGGCAAGATCACCCCCGGGGCCCGGGTGAACATCTACGCCACCTTCGAGGGCAAGCGCCCCGAGGACAAGCCGGTCTCCAAGGTGATCGTGTCCGGCGCCCAGGTCATCGACGTCGGCAAGCTGACGCCCCTGGAGGCCAAGGATCCCGGCGACACGAACGCGGCCAACCGGCAGGCCGGCGAGGCCGTGCCGATCACCTTCGCGCTCAACACCCAGGACGCCCAGCGGGTCGCGTACGCCGAGTCGTTCGCCTCCCACGTACGGCTGGCGCTGCTCGCGCCCGGCAGCGAGGCCACCATCCCGCCGAGCCAGCGCACGTACACCCTCGACGGCGACAAGTGACCCGGAGGCCCAGGTGACCATCCGCATCCTCCCGGCGATCGGCGACCCGGACGCCGCCCGCGCGGTGACCTCGCTGCTCAACCAGCTGCCGGACGCCGAACCGGCGCCCGCGGTCGCCGACGGCACCGCACTGCTCGACGCGCTGGCCGGGGCCGCGGCGCAGCCCGCCGTGGACACCGGCCCGGGCCCCGCCGTCGAGGCGCTGCCCGAGGTCGTCCTGGTCCACGAGCGGATCGGGCCGACACCGGCGCTGGAGCTGATCCGTGAGATCGCGCTCCGCTTCCCCGCCGTCGGCGTCGTACTGATCACCACCGACGCCGGGCCCGCGCTGTTCTCCGCGGCGATGGACGCCGGAGCCCGGGGCATCGTCGGACTGCCGCTCGGCTACGACGAGTTGGCCGCCCGGGTGCAGGCCGCCGCCCAGTGGGCCGCCGGCGTACGGGTGCACCTGGGGGGAAACCCGGAGGCCCGGCCCGGACCGGCCGGCCGGCTGGTGACCGTGACCGGCGCCAAGGGCGGGGTCGGCACCACCGTCGCCGCCGTCCAGCTGGCGCTGGCCGCCCGGGCCGCGGGCCGCAGCGTCGCGCTGGTGGACCTCGACCTGCAGTCCGGGGACGTGGCCTCCTACCTGGACGTCCAGTTCCGCCGCTCGGTCGTCGACCTGGCCGGCATCCAGGACCTGTCCGTACGGGTCCTCCAGGACGCGGTGCACGACCACCACACCGGCCTGGCGCTGCTGCTGGCGCCGGAGGAGGGCGAGCGAGGCGAGGAGGTCGACGACCGGGCCGCCCGGCAGATCCTCGGCGCGCTGCGCTCCCGCTACGAGGTCGTGGTGGTCGACTGCGGCTCCCAGATGCAGTCGGCGAACGCCGCGGCCGTCGAACTCGCCGACGTCGCCCTGCTGGTGACCACCCCGGACGTGGTGGCCGTACGGGCCGCCAAGCGGCAGGTGCGGCTGTGGGACCGGCTGCAGATCCGCAAGGCCGAGGACACCACCACGGTCGTCAACCGGCTCACCCGCAGCACCGAGATCCAGCCGCCGGTGGTCGCCAAGGCCACCGGCACCCGGACGGCCCGGGCGCACGTCCCGGCGGCGTACAAGGAACTCCAGCCGTGTGTGGACGCCGGCCGGATGCAGGACCTGGACGCCCGGTCGACGGTCAAGCAGGCGCTCTGGGCGCTCGCCGGTGAGCTGGGGCTGGTCGAGTCACCGGCCGCGCGGCAGGGCCGGGGCAGCCACCGGGCGCGCCCGTCGCTGACGGGGCGCAAGCGCAAGGCGCTCACGACGGGGGCGGCTTCCGGTTCCGGGACGGGTCCGGGTACGGCCTCCGGGGCCGCGTCGGGTTCGGTACCGGGGTCGGGCGCCGGACGGTTCGGGGTCCGGCGGGGGCCGGCGACGGCGGCCGGCGGGCCCGGGCCGTTCGACCCGGCCGGCCCGTACGAGGAGGGCTGAGCGGTGCGGCGCCCGCTGGGCGGCGACGACCGCGGACAGGTCTCCGTGGAGTTCCTGGGACTGCTGCCGCTGATCCTGCTGGTCCTGGTGCTGCTCTGGCAGCTCGTACTGGTCGGCTACAGCTATTCGCTCGCCGCGCACGCCGCCGACCGGGGCGCGCGGGCGGCCACCGCCACTCGGGACGGCGGCGCGGGCGCCTGCCGTACCGCCGCCGAGGACCAGCTGCCGCCCGCCTGGCAGGCGGGTTCCTCGGCCTCCTGCACCACCGAGGCGGGCCTGTGGAAGGCCACCGTCCGGATCAGCGTCCCGGTGCTCTTCCCCGGCGTGGCCAGCTTCCCGGGGCACATCACGGGCTCGGCCGGCGCCGTGAAGGAGGACAGCCGATGAGGACGGTGCGCCGCCCGGGGGCCGTTTCCCGTCGTCGTGCTGCCGGGGCTCCGGGAGGGTTCCGCGGTCCCGCCCCAAGGCTCCGCCACGGCCGCGACCGGGGCCAGGCCTCCATCGAGTTCCTCGGTTTCCTGCCGATCCTGCTGATCGTCGGGCTGGCCGTGGTCCAACTCGGGCTGGCGGCCTACGCCGTCCAGCAGGCCGGCACCGGCGCGCGCGCCGCGGCCCGTACCGCCTCGATGGACCGGGCCGACCGGGAGACCGATCCGCGGTCCGCCGGCCGGGCCGCGATGAGCGGCTGGGTCGCGGAGGGCGCGACGATCTCCGTCAGCGAGGGCGGCGACGCGGTCAGCGCCACGGCCAGGGTCACCATCCCCTCGATCATCCCCGGCGTCGACGACTTCGGCTCCGCCAGCCGCAGCGCCACCATGCCCCGCCCCGCCGACCCGCAGGGCGCGGCAGCAGCGAGCACGTACGAAGGAGCACCCCCGCGATGAGTCTGAAAGCCCGGATCGTCGCGCCCGAGCCGGCCGGCGAGCCGCGCCACGACAGCCACCTGGTCGCCACCTACCGCGCCAAGCTGCTGGAGGAGATCGACCTCGCCGAGATGTCCTCGCTGGCCGCGGCCGAGCGCCGGTCCCGGCTGGAGCGCGTCCTCGGCCACATCATCAGCCGCGAGGGCCCGGTGCTCTCCACCGCCGAACGGGCCCAGCTGATCCGCCGGGTGGTCGACGAGGCGCTGGGCCTGGGCGTGCTCGAACCGCTGCTGGAGGACGCCTCGATCACCGAGATCATGGTCAACGGGCCGGACCAGGTCTACGTCGAACGCGCCGGCCGGGTCGAGCTGGTCCCGGTCCGCTTCGCCTCGCACGAACAGCTGATGCAGACCATCGAGCGGATCGTCTCCACCGTCAACCGCCGTGTCGACGAGTCCAATCCGATGGTCGACGCCCGCCTCCCCTCGGGCGAGCGCGTCAACGTCATCATCCCGCCGCTCGCCCTGAACGGCGCCACGCTCACCATCCGCCGCTTCCCGCGCGCCTACACCCTCGCCGAACTCATCGGCCGGGGCACGCTCGACGAGCAGATGCTGCTGCTGCTGGCCGGGCTGGTGCGCGCCAAGTTCAACGTGGTGGTCTCCGGTGCCACCGGCGCCGGCAAGACCACCCTGCTCAACGCCCTCTCCGGCCTCATCCCGGAGGGCGAGCGGATCATCACCGTCGAGGACGCCGCCGAACTCCAGCTCCAGCAGACCCACGTCATCCGGCTGGAGGCCCGGCCGCCCAACGTGGAGGGCAAGGGCCGGATCACCATCCGCGACCTCGTACGCAACTCCCTGCGCATGCGCCCCGACCGCATCATCGTCGGCGAGGTGCGCGGCGGGGAGACGCTCGACATGCTGCAGGCGATGTCCACCGGCCACGACGGCTCGCTCGCCACCGTGCACGCCAACAGCGCCGAGGACGCCCTGATGCGGCTGCAGACGCTGGCCTCCATGTCGGACGTGAAGATCCCCTTCGAGGCGCTGCGGGACCAGATCAACAGCGCCGTCGACTGCATCGTCCAGCTCACCCGGCACGCCGACGGCTCCCGCCGGATCAGCGAGATCGCCATCCTCGACTCGCGCGGCCACGAGGACTACCGGATCGCGACGGTCTGCCGGTTCGACGCCGAGCCGATGGGCGCCGACCGGATCGTGCACGGCCGCTTCCGCTACTTCCCGTTGCCCCGGCGGGTGGCCGAGCGCCTCTTCATGGCGAGCGAACCCACCCCGCCCGCCTTCGGGGTGGCGGCCACCGACGACCAACTCGCCACCCGGAAGGCCACCTCATGACCGGCTGGGCCCTGACCACCGCCGCCGGGGGACCCACCACGGCCTCCACGACCCCCCTCGTCCAGCTCACCGTCGGGGCCACCCTGCTGTGCGCGGTGCTCGCCGTCGTCGGCGTCCGCAGCTACGCGGCCGGGCGCGCCCAGCGGCAGGCCGTCGTCGACCGCCTCGCCGACGAGCACGGACTGCCGGCGACCGGGAAGCGCCGCCGCTTCCCGTCCGTGGACCGGGCCCTGCGCGGCACCCGCTTCGGCCGCCGCCTGGAACTCCGGCTGGCCGCCACCGGCCTGGACGTCACCCCCGGTGAGTTCTTCGTGGGCATGCTCGTCGCGGTCGTCGCCCTCTGGCTGGTCGCGCATGCCGTCCTGGCGCCCTTCTTCGGGCCGATCGCCGCGCTGGTCGCCGTCTGGGCGGCCTTCGCGTTCCTCAACTGGCAGCGCCAGAAACGCATCGAGAAGTTCATCAACCAGCTCCCCGAACTCTCCCGGATTCTGGCCAACGCCACCCAGGCCGGGCTGGCGCTGCGCACGGCCCTGGGGATGGCGGCCGAGGAACTGGAGGCACCGGCCGGCGAGGAACTGGCCAAGGTGGCGGCCAAGCTCGCCGTCGGCCACTCCATCGACGAGGCCCTCGGCGAACTCGCCGAACGCCTGCCCTCCCGCGAACTGGTCGTCCTCGTCACCACCCTCGTCCTGTCGAACCGCGCCGGCGGCACCGTCGTCGGCTCGCTGCGCAACCTCACCACGACGCTGGAGGAGCGCAAGGAGACCCGTCGCGAGGTCCGCACCCAGCTCTCCCAGGTCACCGTCACCGCCTACGTCGTCCCGCTCCTCGGCGTCGGCACCCTGCTGCTGATGAACCGCATCGCCCCCGGCGCGATCGACCGGATGACGTCCTCCTTCCTCGGCCAGCTCGCGGTCGTGGTCGCCTTCGTCCTCTACGGGCTGGGCTTCTTCTTCATCCGCCGACTGTCCAAGATCGACGTCTGACGGGCCGGGAGGGGAAGCGGGATGGGAAACGGAATGGGAATCGGAATTCTGCTGGCCGCGGCCTTCGCCCTTTCGGTCGTCGGCATCGCCTGCGGCGTCGCCCTGTACCGCCGCGAGGCCCGGCTGCCGCCCGACCTGGCGCTGTCCCTGGAGGTCGGTGCGACCCGGACGACGGCCGTCGGCTCGGCCGTGGACCGCCTCGGCATGCGCTACGCCCCGCTCGTGCTGCGCCTGATGGGCGAGAAGCGCACCGCCCGCATCCGCCGCCGGATCGACCTGGCGGGCAACCCCGGCGGCCTCACCGTCGACCGCTACGCCGCCCGCCGTGCCGTCTACGGCGCCCTCGGCTTCATCGGCGCGCTGGTGATGTTCCTGCGCGGTCAGCCGGTTCTCGGCGTCCTGATGGTGCTCTTCGGCCTCTTCTGGAACGAGGTCGGCATCTGGGCCGCGATCCGCCAGCGCAAGGACACGATCGAGCGGACCCTGCCGGACTTCCTGGACGTGCTCGCGGTCGTCGTCAGCGCCGGGCTGAGTTTCCGCCAGGCACTCGACCGGGTCGCGGACAAATACGAAGGCCCGTGGGCCGATGAACTCCGGATCACCCTGCGGCAGATGGACATGGGCGTCAGCCGCCGCGCCGCCTTCGAGGAACTGCGCAAACGCAACGACTCCGAACAGGTCGCCCAGTTCGTCACCGCCCTCCAGCAGGGCGAGGAACTCGGCTCGCCCATCGTCGACACCCTGATCCAGATCGCCAACGACATGCGCCGGACCGACGCCCAGAACGCCCGCCGGCGCGCTGCCCGGGCCGTCCCCAAGGCCACCATGGTGGTCACCACGTTCATGGTGCCGGCGACGATGATCCTGCTCATCGCGGGTTTCTTCCTCGGCTCGGGCACCAATTTCGGCTCGCTGATGGGGGATTGAGGCGGCACCCGCGCGGCGCCGTAGCGGCGGCCGGTCCGGGCGTGCGGCGGTCGGCCGAACGCCGTGCCGGGCCCGGCCGGATGCGTGCGGTGCACGGCCCGCTTTCCCGTCAACGCCTTCGCAACAGCAACGAGTTGTGTCACAGTGGGTGGACCGGCGGTCACCGCCGCGCTCGGGCGCGGGGAGGCCGGCCGGTCCGCATGGGCATCGGCGCGGGACGCGGTCCGGAGGGGGAGCGGGGGTGGACGAGGTGCATGAGCGTGGCCGAAAGGCGCCGTTGTATCTTCCGCCCGTGTCCCCGAAAGAGGATTGGGTACGGAATCCCTGTCCGGGGAACACCGTTCCGGCGTACTTTTCTGGTGTCATGAGCGCGGCCGACCGCGCCGACACCACGGGGGCAGACCAGCCGGACCAGAGCGGTGCGGCCGCCCATGGAGGGGAAGACGATGGCGAAGCGGTTTTTGGGGAACGACCGGGGACAGACCTCGATCGAGTACCTCGGCATCATCGCGGTGGTCGTGGCGATCGTCCTGGTCCTGTCGACCACGGACTTCGGCAGCCAGATCGCCAATGCCATCGCCAACAAGATCTCCGACGTCGTCGGCATCTAGGGCCCCGGGCCCCCACCGCCATGACGGTCGCCGAACCGCGCCGCGGCGCGCGTGACGCCGGGCAGGCCTTCCCGCTCTACCTCGTGGCGGTCGCGGGCCTGCTCTTCCTCGCGCTCGCCTTCTTCGCCGTGGGGCAGGCGGCGGCCACCCGCAACGGTGCCCAGACCGCCGCCGACGCCGCCGCGCTCGCCGCCGGGCAGAAGTACCGCGACCTGCTGACCAAGGGCCTGCTCGACGGCGTCCGCGACGGCAGTTACGAGACCGACAAGGCCGCCTGGGAGGACCTGCTGAACGGGCGCGGGGTTCTTTCCCCGGCGGCCTGCGCGAGCGCGGACTGGTTCGCCGGACGCAACGACGCCGAGGTCTCCCGCTGCGTCCCGGACTCCTGGCCGACCTCGTTCGCAGTGACCGTCAAGACCCGGAACACCGTGGGGGCTTCGGTCATCCCCGGCACCTCGGGCAAGCACGCGCGGGCCGAGGCGACCTCGGTGGTCGGCCCGCGCTGCGCCCCCGCACCTGACGGCGGCGACGCCGACGGCAAGGACGGCAAGGACGGCAAGGACGACGGCCGCGGCAAGGGCGGCAAGGACGACGGAGGGGGCAAGGACGGCAAGGGCGCCGGCAAGGACGACCCCGGGCCCGCCCCCGTCACGATCACCTGTGACGGCAAGGAATGGCTCCTCGACGCCGGCGACCCGACGCACCTCCCCGACGCCTCCGACCTCTTCTCCGTACGGCTGGCCCACTGACCGCCCCAGAGCACCACATCGACCACCCCACCGACCCGCACCGGGCACCCGACGATCGAAGGAATCGCATCCATGAGCATTCGGCGCACCACGAAGGCCGCCAGGGGAGCGGTCGCCATGGCGAGCGCTGTCGGCCTGGCTCTCGTCGTGTCCGGCTGCGGTGGCGGCGGGGACGGCGGTGCGCGGACGGACGACAAGAAGCCGCCGGCCCGTAGCAGCACGCCCAAGGACGGCGGCCCCGGCACCCCGGCGGCCGACTCCAGCAAGGTGATCGGCGAGATGAAGGGCCCGGACGGCATCGTGGTCACCCTGAATTCCGTGGTCCGCGACTCCGGCGGCTTCGTCACCGTCAACGGCACGGTCAGCAACCACGGCAGCCGCGCCTTCAACGCCATCGACTGGCGCTCCAACGAGACCGAGCTGCGGTCACGTTCGTCCATCTCGGGCGCCACCCTGGTCGACAAGGCGGGCAAGAAGCGCTATCTGGTGCTGCGGGACACCAACGGCGAGTGCCTGTGCACGACGGGCCTGAGCGGGCTGATGCCGGGGGCCAGCCGCCCGATATTCGCGCAGTTCCCGGCGCCACCGGCCAAGGTGACCGAGGTCGACTTCCAGCTGCCGACCCTGCCGCCGGCGACCGTGCAGATCACGGACTGAGCGGGCCGCCCGATGACCGTGAATCCCACGTCCCGTTCCCCCCGTTCTCCCCGTTCGCGCCGGATGCCCCGCGGCGCCGTCCCGGCCGCCGTCGCGCTGCTGCTGGCCGCCGCGCTGTCGGCACCCCCCGCCCACGCCGATCCGCCGGGCGTGACCGAGGACTCCGGCCCGCCCGTGCGCATCGACCCCCACGACCCCGATCTGCGGATGGTGCAGGGGGCCGAGCTGGCGCCGGCGAAGGTGCTGAACATCAAGTCGATCGTGGAGACCGACGACGGCTCGGAGCGGCGGCAGGACACCAACGACAACGTGACGTTCGCGCTGCAGGCCGAGGTGCTGTTCGGCAAGGACAGCGCCGAGCTGACCGGGGACGCGGTGTCCCGGATCGGCACCATCGCCGACGAGGTCAGGAAGCAGCACGCCACCACCCTGCGGGTCTTCGGCTTCACCGACAACCTCGGCTCGGCGAGTCACGGCCTGGTGCTGTCCAAGAAGCGGGCCACCGCCGTCCAGGAGGAACTGGCCAAGGACCTCGGCTCGGAGGTCGGCTTCCAGATCCGCGGCTACGGCGAGCAGTACCCGATCGCGGACAACAACACCGAGGAAGGCCGCAAGAAGAACCGCAGGGTCGAGGTCAGCTTCCCGCGGGCGGATTCGTAGCCGGAGGCGGGACGGCGGCCGCGGGCGGGAAGGGTGCCGGGGCCGGACAGCCGGCCGGCGGCGGGTAGTTGCCCGGGGGCGGGTACGGCGGCGGGAAGGACGGGGCGGGCATCCGGGTGCGCAGGACCAGGGTGCCCACGGCCTTGTCGTGCAGACACTGCCGGTACGGCCGGTCCCAGAGGCAGAACAGCGCGTCGAGCTGGCTGAGCACCGGCACCGCCCACATCCCCAGGTGCGTGAGGTGCCGTGCCAGGGCCGTCCCGTAGGGCAGCCGGCGGCCGTCGGCCACCCGGACGACGGTCAGACCGCAGATCAGCTTGCCCACCGTGCCGCCGCACCCGGCCGTCAGCAGCGGCGAGTAGAGGAACACCATCGCCACGGCCGCCAGGAGGGTCAGGTAGAAGGGCGAGTTGTCCGCCGGGCGGCCCAGGGTGACGACCAGGCCGATGGCCGCCGAGAGGACGGACAGTGCGACGACGGCGATCACCACGTCGATGACGACGGCGAGCAGCCGCCGGCCCGGGTTGGCGAGGACGGGAGGGCGTGCGTTCATCCGCGCATGTGATCACTCGGGGGCGGGGGACGGCAAGCTGCCCACGGGGGCCGGCCGGACAATATTGGACCGAGTGATTCAAATCGTGCTAGGTTGATGTCATGGCGCGACCCAGGCAGTTCGACGAGGACCGGGCGCTCGACGCCGCGATGGAAGCGTTCTGGATCACCGGCTACGAGGCGACGTCCACCCAGGACCTCTGTGACGCCACCGGGCTGGGACGCAGCAGCATCTACAACACGTTCAAGAGCAAGCACGACCTGTTCGAACGGGCCCTGGCCCGCTACATGGAGCGCAAGAACGCCGAGATGTACGCGTTGCTGGAGAGCGAGCTGCCGGCCCGGCAGAAGATCCGCGCGCTGCTCCAGCGGACGATCGACGACGAGTGCGCGGCCGGTGCGGACGGCCGCGGCTGTCTGGTCGTCAACACCTGCATCGAGGTGTCGGCCCACGACCCGTCGGTCGCGGCCACGCTGGAACGGGACTACGGCGCACGGCTGGCGGCGCTCCGGGCGGTGATCGAGTCGGGGCAGCGGGCCGGTGACCTCACCTCGCGGACGGACGCCGGCACGCTCGCCCACCTCCTCATCGCCACGATCGGCGGGCTGCGGGTCTCGGCCCGGGCCGGGATCGGTCGCGCGGCGCTGGAGGGCGTGGCGGACGCGGCGATGAGCGGGTTCTGAGCAGCCGGCCGGACGTCGGGGCGGTACGGGCCGGGAGCCCGCACCGCCCCGCTGGCTACCGCGCCTGCCCGCCCCGTAGCGCCACCAGCACCACACCTCCCGCGGCCAGCGCGGCGACCGCGAGGCCGAAGGTGGTGGCGGCCGCCGGGAGGCCGATGGCATCGCTGAGGTAGCCGTCGGCGACCGGGAGGGCGCCCGCCAGGAAGTAACCGCCCGCGTTCAGCGCGGCGTTGGCCTCCGCCCGGCGGCCGGCCGGGACCTCGCGGCTCAGCAGCGTCAGCCCGCCCAGCTGGCCCGCACCCTGCCCCGCCCCGGCCAGCAGTACCGCGACGACGAGCGGCGCCAGGGTGCCGGTGTGGATCGCGGTGACCAGGGCGAGCGTGCCGGTGACGGTGGCCGCCCCGGAAGCGAGCAGGACCGTACGGACCGCGAGGCGGCGCAGCGCGAACTGCACGCCGGTGGCGGACAGGAACATCGCCAGCGCCAGCCCGCCCGCCAGTGCGCGGTTGGTCGTACCGAGCAGTCCGGCGAGCAGCGACGGGCCGAGCGACAGCACGAAGGCGGTGGCGCTGATGCCCGGCGCGAACGCGGCCAGGCCCAGGGCGAGATGGCGGCGGTTGGCGTGCGGCACGGCGGGCAGCCGCACCCAGCCGCCCGGCGCGGCGCCGGCCGTCCCGCTCCGCCGCGGCAGCGGCATCCGGACCACCGCCGCCAGTGCCGTGGCCAGCAGGACGCCCTCGACGACGAAGACCGTGACGGTCGGCGCGGGCGCGGTCTGTGAGAGCACCCCGGCCAGTACGGGGCCGATCCCCGCGCCCAGCACCATGGCGGTGGAGGCCAGCAGCGGGCCGATCCGGCGGCCCGCGGCCAGATCGGTGACCGCGGCCATCCCGGCCGAGACGGCGGCGCCGGTGGCCACGCCGGTCAGCAGCCGGGCGACGGCGAGCGCGGCCACCGAGGGTGCGGTGGCGTAGACGAGGCAGGCGACGAGGGCCAGCAGCAGCGCCGGGACCAGCACCGGTTTGCGCCCGAGCCGGTCCGAGGCGACGCCCGCCACCAGCAGCGCACCCAGCAGACCGACCACGTACGCGGCGTAGATCAGCGTCAAGGTGCCGGAGCTGAAGCCGAGTTGGCGCTGCCAGACCGCGTACAGCGGCATCGCCGCGTTCGACAGCACGAAGATCGCGACCACCGGCCAGGCGGCGAACCAGACCTCCCGCACGGGCGGTACGGCGGTGGTCGCGGCCGGCGCCGGGCTCGCGGTGGGCCTGCTCTCGGGCCGCGCGGTGCGTGTTGCGGGCATGGGTGTCCCCTCCTCATCGCGCTGTACGAGTCGAGTCGTACAGTCAGTACGAAGAGATTCGTACAGCCATACCGCAGTACGATGCAAGTCGTACTGCGAAGTGGGCTGCGCAGGAGGCGGCGGAACGACTGCCCGCCACTGCCGCCCGACCGCCTCGACCGCCCCGAACCGGAGGAGCACCGCATGTCGTCCACCCCACGTGCCCGGACCGAGTGGGCGCAGCGACCGGTGCCGGCCGGTGCGCCCGAACCGCTGCCGGAGCCGGCGCGGGACGCGCTGCGGCTGGAGGTCGTCATGGGCGCGCTGAGCGATCCGCTGCGGATGCGCATCGTGCGCACGCTGCTGCTGGAGTCCGAGGAGTTCGACCACACCTGCGGCTGGTTCGGCCTGGACCGGCCCAAGTCCTCGCTCACCCACCACTTCCGCACACTGCGCGAGGCCGGTCTGATCCGGCAGCGGCAGTACGGGCTGGAGCGGCGCAGCCACGTCCGGGTGGACGACCTTCAGGCGCGCTTCCCCGGACTGCTGGCACTGGTGGCCGACTGGCAGCAGTGACCGCACCCGGCGGTACGGGGCTCAGCACCCGGCGGTACGGGGCTCAGCGCCCGGCGGCCTCCGGCGCGGGCGCCGGCTCGACGCGCAGCCGCATCCCCGGGCGCAGGCCCCACTCCGTCATCGCACCGGCCGCCGCCTCCAGGACGTGCCGGGCGCGCAGCCGCGGGCGGCCCAGGCGGCCCGGCGGCATGGTGCGCACCGCCAGCACGCGGAAGTCCCGGCCCAGATAGGCCACATCGATGGCGAACCGCATCCGGAAGGTGTGCACCCCGCTCGCCGGGGTCAGCAGCAGGGCCCCCTCGATGCCGTCGCGGCCCAGCAGACCGCGGGCCCGGGCACGGTACGAGGCCGCGATCTCCACCGGCACCGCACGCCCCGCGCCGTACAGAACCCCCGGTCCGTTCCTCCAACGCGCCATGCCCCGCGTTCTATCAGCTCCCGGCGTGCCCCGGGAGACGTCCCCATAGGGTCGGACCGTGTCAGTGATGCTGATGGTGCTCGCCGCCGCCTACGGGGCCGCGGCCGGGCTGCTCATACCGCGGCCCGCCCACCGGATGGCCGTCGGCCCCGAGGAGGAGTGGCGCGCGCAGTGCCCGGGGGGACACCCGATCACCGGCGCGGCGCGCGGCTGGCTGGGGCCGGGGCGCTGCCCGGCCTGCGGGGCGTACGGGCCCGCCGGGGTGCCGACGGCCGCGGTCACCGCGCTGGTCTGCGCGGCCCTGGCGGCGGCCACCGGGCCGCGGCCGGAACTCGCCGCCTGGCTGCTGGCGGCGCCGGCCGCGGTGCTGCTGGTGATCGTCGACTGGCGGGTGCGGCGGCTCCCGGACGTGCTGACGCTGCCGCTGGCCGCCGTCCTCGCGGCGGCACTGGGCCTCGCCGGCCGGTTCACCGGCGACACCGGCGCCTGGTGGCGGGCCCTCCTGGCCGGTCTCGTGCTCGCCGCCTGCTACCTGGTCCTGCACCTCGTCAACCCGGCGGGACTCGGACTGGGTGACGTCAAGCTGGCACTCGGCCTGGGCGTCGCCCTTGGGTGGTACGGCTGGCGCACCCTGGTCACCGGCGGCGCGGCCGGGATCCTGCTCGGCGGGCTCTACGCCGCCGGGCTGCTGATCGTGCGGCGCGGCGCCCGGGAAACCGCCGTACCGCTGGGGCCCTTCCTGATCGCCGGGGCGTTCTGCGGCCTGTTGCCGGCCGCACTGGCGGCCCGCTGACCCCGGTCCGCCGGGGCGCCGCCGGGCCCGTACGCCCGCGCGGGCGCAGGGGCGCATGGCCCGCCTCCCACCCCCGTCGCCGCGCCGGAGCCACGCCGCCGCGCGCGCCGGTGCACACAGCACCCCTTCCGCGGGGTTATGGTGGAAACCCCCCCTCGGGCCGGTCCGTATCCCCCCCACGGACCGGCCCGCTTTTCTTTGCGGCCCGCGGGAGGGTCGCGGACCCCTTTCGGGGATGGCCGGAAAGCAGTGCTTCCGGGCGGTGGTCCGCCGGCCGGGTCAGCCCCGGCGGGCCCAGATGTTGACCCCGTCCGTGGTCGTCGCGAACCGATCGATCTCGGCGAGCTCGGCGTCCGTGAGGGCCGGGGCGTCGAGGGCCGCGACATTGGCCTCCAGCTGGGCGACGCTGCTGGCGCCGATCAGTGCGGAGGTCATCCGCTCGTCGCGCAGCACCCATCGCAGGGCCAGCTGGGCCAGCGACTGCCCGCGCCGGCCGGCGATCTCGTTGAGGCCGCGCAGCCGGCCCACGACATCCTCGGAGAGCAGGTTCGGGTCCAGGGACTTGCCCTGGGAGGCGCGCGAGCCCTCGGGAATGCCGTTCAGGTACTTGTCCGTGAGCAGGCCCTGGGCCAGCGGAGCGAAGGAGATGCAGCCCATGCCCTCGTCCTCCAGGGTGTCGAGCAGCAGGTCGTCCTCGGTCCAGCGGTTGATCATCGAGTACGACGGCTGGTGGATCAGCGGCCGTACGCCCATTTCGCGCAGTATGCGGGCGGCGTCCCGGGTCTGCTCGGCGTTGTAGGAGGAGACGCCGACGTAGAGCGCCTTGCCCTGCTGGACGGCGGAGGCCAGCGCGCCCATCGTCTCTTCCAGCGGGGTGTCCGGATCGAAGCGGTGCGAGTAGAAGATATCGACGTAATCGACGCCCATCCGCTTCAGTGACGCATCCAACGACGAGAGGAGATATTTCCGCGAACCCCATTCGCCGTAGGGGCCCGGATGCATCAGATATCCGGCCTTCGTGGAGAGAATCATCTCGTCGCGGTAGCCGCGGAAGTCCTGCGCGAAGATCTTTCCGAAGTTCAGCTCGGCGGAGCCGGGCGGCGGGCCGTAGTTGTTGGCCAGATCGAAGTGGGTGACACCCAGGTCGAAGGCGCGTCGCAGGATGGCCTGCTGGGAGCTCAGGGTGCGGTCGTCCCCGAAGTTGTGCCACAGTCCAAGGGAGATAGCGGGGAGTTTGAGTCCGCTGCGGCCCGTTCGCCGGTACTTCATCGAGTCGTAGCGGGAATCCGCGGCGCGGTAGTCGGTGCCAGTCATGCTCATCTCCCTATCACGTACCACTGACCTACCTGATGGGGCTGTCTCGACAGCCGAGAAGTAAAGTTGCCCACTTGAGGCGACGGGGCGACCGCCATTGGCACGGAGGGGCTGGACCACACATGCTGCGATCTTCCGGGATGCGCATCCCGTATCCGCCTGCACTGCGGAATCTGGTTTACCGGCTTTACGCGCGGCGGGTGGAGGGTCGCCTGGATCACACCCAGGTGCCCAAGCACATCGGCGTCATCCTCGACGGCAACCGGCGCTGGGCGCGGGCCGACGGGCGGACGACCGAGCAGGGCCACCAGGCGGGCGCGGCCAAGATCGGCGAGCTGCTCGGCTGGTGCGCGGAGACCGATGTGGAGGTCGTCACGCTCTGGCTGCTGTCGACGGACAACCTCGACCGGCCCGAGGCCGAGCTGAAGCCGCTGCTCGGCATCATCGAGAACACCGTGCGGGACCTGGCCGCCGACGGCCGCTGGCGGGTGCACCACGTCGGCAACCGCGACCTGCTGCCCGAGGCCACCCAGACGGTCCTCAAGGAGGCCGAGGCGGCCACCGGCGACAACAAGGGCATCCTGGTCAACGTCGCGGTCGGCTACGGCGGCCGGCAGGAGATCGCGGACGCGGTGCGCTCGCTGCTGCTGGAGCACGCCGAGCGCGGCACCTCCTTCGAGGAACTGGCCGAGATCGTCGACATCGACCGGATCGCGGAGCACCTCTACACCCGCGGCCAGCCCGACCCGGACCTGGTGATCCGGACCAGCGGCGAGCAGCGGCTGTCGGGCTTCATGCTGTGGCAGAGCGCCCATTCGGAGTACTACTTCTGCGAGGTCTTCTGGCCGGCGTTCCGGAAGGTCGACTTCCTGCGCGCGCTGCGCGACTACGCGGCCCGGCACCGCCGCTACGGCTTCTAGGGGGTGTCTTCAAATGATCTCGGGTGGTGGACCATGGTCGGGTGATACGTCGCCATGAACTATCCGATGCTGAGTGGGAGTTCGTCCGACC